>NZ_CP032318.1 GCF_003574965.1 Hymenobacter oligotrophus
ACCGTAGACGTACGCCTCGCTTTCGTAGCGGGCATCCCAGAACTCAGCGGCGGCGGGCAGGGTGGTAGCGCTCATGGCAGTTAGGGTGGGGCGGCTTCTGGTTAAAACATCATCGGGTAAAACACCCAGGTCATCAGCAGGCCGCCCACAAAGAAGCCGATGACGGCCACCAGCGACACCCACTGCAGGTTGGAGAGGCCCGAAATGGCGTGGCCGGAGGTGCAGCCGCCGGCGTAGCGGGTACCGAAGCCGACGAGGAAGCCGCCGAGCACCAGAAATACCCAGCCTTTCCAGTTCGAGAGGTTCTCGAGGGCAAACAGCTCCTTGGGGAGCAGCCCCGAGAAGTCGGTCAAGTGCAGCTGGGCTTTCAGGTCGCGCACCGTTTCCGGGGAAATGGCAATGGTGTCGGCGTGGCCCAGCACTTGGTAGCCGATAAAGCCGCCCAGGCCGATGCCCAGCACGAAAAACAGGTTCCAGAGCTCGGCGCGCCAGTTATAGGTCAGAAAGGGAATGCCAGCGGGCACGCAGGCGGCGCACACGTGGCGCAGCGAAGAGCTGATGCCCAGGGCCTTGTTGCCGATGAGCAGCAGGGCGGGCACGGTCAGGCCGATGAGCGGGCCGGCGATGTACCAGGGCCAGGGTTGGCGAAGTAACTCAAGCATGAATTTAGAAAGTCAAGGAGAATAGGGCTCCGGCCCGCCCGCAGCAACTGCCGGCCGGAGTCCTTGCTAAAACAGAATGGGAAATGGGAGCGGGCTAGCGCACCAGCTTTTCGGGCCAGTCCATCACGCCCCCGAGCAGGTTGGACACGTGCTCGAAACCACTCTTGGTGAGCTGGCCGGCGGCGTTGGCCGAGCGGGCGCCGCTACGGCAGTACACGTAGGTCGGCTTGGTTTTGTCCAGCGCGGCCACGCGCTGGGCGAAGTCGGGCGCGGTGACGTCGATATTCACGGCTCCGGGCAGGTGGCCACCGGCAAACTCGTCGGGGCGGCGTACGTCGAGCAGCACCGCGCCGGGCTGGCGCAGGGCCGCCGAGAATTGAGCAGGGGTGAGGTTTTTATAAGCGGGCGAAGCGCCTTGAAAGAGACCAAACATGGCAAAGAAGGAAAGCAGCAGGGTGAGCGAAGACATAGAAAAAGTCCGTGGGGCAACCGGGGAGCCATCATTTCGGGTGGCTCCCCGGTCGGCCGTTGGGAATTAGTGCTGAGCGGAGGCGGACTGAAAGGACTTGACGGCCTCGCTCAGGTCGAGCACCTCGGTGCCGGGCAGGGCATCGGCCACGATGCTGGAGCCGGCCGCCGAGCGGTAGCCGCCGGCGCAGTGCACCACCACGGGCTTGCCGGTGGGAATTTCCTGGGCCCGCTCCCGCAGCTCGGGCAGCGGAATGTTGAGCGAACCGGCAAACAGGGGCTCGTCACGGTGCTCCGTCGCGTTGCGGATGTCCACGATGGTGTACTGCTCGGGGTGCTGGCGGAACTGCTCCACATCCATCTTCGGCATGGTAGCGTCGGTCGCCGGGGTGCCGACCAGCGCCCCCTTGATGAGGGCCTCGTAGCCAATCTTGGCCGTTTTCCGGATCAGGTCCTCCAGGGTCGCCTCGTCGGCCGCCACCAGGTAGAACGATTCTTCCGGCCCCACGATGGAGCCCAGCCAGGTTTCGAACTTGCCGCCTTGCTGGATATTAATGGCGCCGTCGACGTGGCCCTGCTTGAACTCGGCTTCCGGGCGGGTATCCACTACCAGCACGCCGGCCTCCAGAGTCGTGCCGGCAGCCAAGCGCTTCACTTGCTGCACGCTCGGCTGGTAATCGGGCGCACCGGCTTTGTTCAGGGCCACGTCGTAGCCGAAGTATTTGGGGATGAAGGGCTGGTCTGCGAGCAGCTCCTTCACGAACTCCTCTTCAGTGAGGGCCCGCAGCATGGGGTTGCCGAATTTCTCGTCGGCGATGGTGCTGCTGTTGGCCCCGCTCAGGGCCTTGCCGCAGAGCGAGCCCGCGCCGTGGGCGGGGTACACCAGCACCGTCCCGTCGAGCGGCATCAGCTTGTCGCGCAGAGAGTGGTACATCTGTTTGGCCAGCTCCTCGCGCTTGGCCGTCATGTTGCCGGCTTTTTCGCGCAGGTCGGGGCGGCCTACATCGCCGATGAAGAGGGTATCGCCGGTAAATACCGCTTCATCTTTGCCTTCGCGGCTGACCACGATGCTTATAGAATCCGGGGAGTGACCGGGCGTGTTCAGGGCGCGGAAGGTGAGCTTGCCCACGGTAAAGGCGTCGCCTTCGTCAAAGGCCTCAAAATTATAATCGGCTCCGAGCAGCTTGCTCACGCGGATGGTTGCGCCGGTTTGCTGGGCAATTTCCAGGTGCGAGGAGACAAAGTCGGCGTGGGGGTGGGTTTCGATGACGCTGACGATTTTCGCGTCATGGGCCTTGGCGTAGTCGTAGTAGGGCTGCGGGTCGCGGGCGGGGTCGATAAGGACGATTTCGCGAGCGCACTCGCTCAGAATGGCGTAGGAGAAATGGGCCAAGCCCTTGTCTTCAAACTGTTCGATTTTCATGGTTGGAAGCGGTTAGCAGGTGAGTGGAGGGGGGAAATGCGCTGAAGCAGAAAACGGGAAGTAGCTAGGTAAGGGCCAACTGGTTAGTGCGAGAAAACCAGTTCGCGCAGCAGGATGAATGTGCCCATGGCCAGGGTAAACCAACCGAAGGCCGGCTTGAGCTTAGCCCCCGGAATGAAACGGGCCAGGTAGGTACCGAGCACGATGCCCATTAAGGCAAAGGCCAGGAAGCCGAGCAGGAACGTCCAGGCAATGGGGGTGCCCGCGCTCAGGTCGCCGGTAAAGCCGATGAGCGAGTTCAGGGCGATGATGGCCAGGGAAGTACCCACGGCCAGCTTCATGGGCAGGCGGGCACCCAGCACCAGGGCTGGGATGATGAGAAAGCCGCCGCCGGCGCCCACAAAGCCCGTCAGCGTACCCACGACCAGGCCGATGCCTAGAATCAGCGGGTAATTGAATGCGTGCTTATGGTGCAGCTCTTCGTCCAGCACCTCCTCGGCCTGCTTGCTGCGAATCATCGACGTAGCAGCCACGACCATCAGCACCGCAAAGGCCACCAGTACCAGCAGGTCCTTGGTAAATACGAGGCTGCCGAGGGTAAAGAGCTCGTGGGGGATGGCGGGCATGAGCAGCTTGCGCACGGCAAATACCGCCAGCAGCGAGGGAATCAGAAAGACCACGGCCGTTTTCAGCGACACCAGTCCTTTACGGAAATAGCCCGAAGCGCCCACCACCGAGGTAGAGCCCACCACGAACAGGGAGTAGGCCGTGCTCAGCACCGGGCTCACGCCCATCAGGTACACCAGCACCGGCACGGTGAGGATGGAACCGCCCCCGCCCATGATGCCCAGGGAGAGGCCGATGAAAATTGCCGCGAAGTAGCCAACGATGTGCAACATGGATGAACGGGTGAACGTATGTAGTTATGAAAAGTTGTTCATGTATTCGGGCAAAAAAAAGGCCGGCTCCTTTACAGGAACGTGCAGCCGGCCAGGCACTGAATCACGTCGACCACTTCGCGCATCTTCAGTGAGTAGAAGATGTTTTTGCCGTCGCGGTGGCTGCTCAGGATGCCCTTTAGCTTCATGCCCGTCAAATGGTGAGAGAGCAGACTCTGCTCGACGTTCAGCTTCTCGCTAATGTCCGTCACCGACAGGCTCTCCTGGTTAGCCAGCAGCTGCACGATGGCAATGCGGGTGGGATGGGCCGTGGTCTTGAGGATGAAGGCCACCTTCTCCATCTTCTCGGTGGTCAGGTTCAGATCGGCGGAGGTGGGGGTCGGTGTCATAAGGTGCTGCAAATGTATGATCATTTGTTCATCTATACAAACTTGCTCCTCCTTTTGGTTCCAAAATATTTCACTTACTCGTGCAAGCACCTATAGCCTTGGACCTTAAAGCCTCGCAATAGCTGCCCTGTACGAGCACTTAGAACTAGCTACAGTAGGGAAGAAAAATAGGTGGCTGAGTCAGCAAACTAATGTGCTTTTTCCTCCTATAAACTATGTCCGCCCGCGGTGGGAGGATGTAAAATAAAACCATAAATGCATGAGTAGCAAAACTGTAAATCCTCTCTCCCTACTGCCAAAAGGTCGTCGCTTCAACGCTAATCAAGCAATGAAACGGAAAATTGCGTCGTCATTCGCCGCAGACTCCAATGACTTCCTCTGGCGCGTTGGCCTCCTGAAGGACAATCGCCCGCATGATACTACCTCGTTCTTTGCCAAACTGTACGTGGACCTGCTCATGAGTGCAGAGTGTGCGCTGAAATCGTTGATTGTAAGCTTATCACCGGCCAGCGAGACGCCCGAAGATGCCTACCTGAAAATCCGTCGTATTGGCCACAAACTGGACAAGCTCTACGAAGAAGTGGAACGCCGCGCGTCCCGCCGCCTTAAGCTGCTCACGCCAAAGCAGCGTGCATTGCTCATGGAGGCCAACACCATCGGCGTTGGCTACCGTTACGACATCACCACCTTCTTTTTTTTGAGCCGAGAGTCCCGACTGGACCGTGCCTTTCAGCAGGGGCCAGTCAGTGGTATCCTCAACTACGAGTTTATCACCGCTTTTTATACCATGCTCCATGATTTGCGGGATTTGGCTGGTACGGCAGAAAGAAAGCGTTTTGGACAGCTTTCCCCGCTAACCATTAAACAGTTGGGCAAAGTCAATAAGCGGGAAGATGACTTCTTTGCTGCGGTTGGCGGGCGCCTGTAAGCCGGCTCGGCGTAAGGCTCGTCAACCGGCTAGCGGCATGATTTGTGCAGCCTCTGCTGCAACCGTGCCGCTAGCCGGTGTGCCTTTTGACCCGGTAGCGTTCCGGCAAAAGTGTGCACCTTTGCACTTGCTACCATTATCTATGCACCGTTTGCTGACCCATTTGCTATTGCTGCTCTATGCGGGTATTTACCTGCATTGCCAGCCGCTGCCTGCCCGGGCCCCAGCAACGACCATTGGGTTGGGAAGTCCGCAGGAGCAGTCCCGAACCGGTCTGTGCAAAAAGAAGCTGCAGACCGTGCAGGCTGACCCCCAGGCCGACCACGCGCAGATAGCCCAAGCCAAGCTGCTGCCGCTGGATCTGGCGCTGAACAGTGACTTCGCGGCCCTATACTTCGGGCTGCTGTTTCCGGCCGACGAGCCGACCCTGAATCCCGCCCGTGGCCCGAACGCCGGCCCCGAGCAATCCTTTGCCAACCACCCCAACAAGGCTCCGCCCGTTCGCTTTTCTTAGGAAAACGCGTCGTGGAGCCGGGTGTGTACCCGGTTAATTGCCCCCGTTTGTGGGGGCGATAACCGGTTTTTTTATGCCCCGACCAGCCCGCCGCCTCATGCGGCTGCCTTGGCTGACCTGATTATCGGGTCATCCCGCCTTTTCCTGAGAGCCCCAGCAAATCTGCCTGTAAGCTGGCCGGCTACGCCCCTACGCGCCCGGCCCGGATTTCTGTCCTGACTTCTCTCAGCTCATGTTTTTCCCTTTTGTACCTCCTGTCCGGCGGCTGCCGGCAGGTAGTGGCTGGCTGCTCGTCGCCCTGCTGCTGGCGGGCCCAGTCAGCCAGGCACAACAGCGCCCGGTTCGTCCGGCCACCGGCCGGCCGCTTTCCCTGAAAGAAGCCCTGGAATTGGCCCGCACCCAGGCCCCCCACCTACAGGCCAAAGCCTACCAGGTGCAGGCCGCCGAGGCTGAAATTACCCAGACCAAGACCCAGCGCCTGCCCTCGGTGCGACTGAGCGGGCAGGTGAGCTACGGCTCCACCAATGCCGTGGCCGGCACCATGCTGCCCGTGGGCACCATCATTCCCAGCAGCGGCTCGCTGAGCGGGGTCAACTCCTACAACGCCGTGTTCGGCAGCATGGGTACGGCCCTGGCGGAGTGGAGCCCGGTCACGTTTGGGCAGTACCCCGCCCAGCGGGCCCGCGCCGAGGCTGCCCGTAGCTTCGCCCAGGCCGACGCCGACAACGAGCTGTTCACCCAGCAGCTGCGCGTGGCGCAGACCTACCTCGACTTGCTGGCCACCCAGAGTCTGCGCCGGGTGCGCGAGCAGGACGTGCAGCGGGTAGCCGTGCTCCACAAAACCATCACCCGGCTGACCCTGCATGGCCTGCGCCCCGGCGTGGACAGCACCCTAGCCCGCGCTACCGCCGCCCAGTCCCAGTTGGCGCTCTTAACCGTCCGGGAGCAGGAAGCCGACCGGCAGGCCCGCCTTTCCACGCTGCTGGGTCAGCCCGGCGCCATCAGGCAGCCCGATACGCTTTACAATCAACTGCTACCGCCCGCGCTAGCGCCACCGGCTGCCACCCACCCCACGCTGGGGCTGCAGCAGCGGGCCATCGACCTGGGCCAGGCCCGCGAGACGGTTATCCGGCGCCAGTACCGGCCTCGGCTTTCCCTGCTGGGTGCTACCTGGGGCCGGGGCTCCGGCCTGGGCTACAACGGCCAGACCGACTACGGCCTGGGCGGGGCCGCGCCCACGCGCTTCAACTACGCCGTGGGGGTGGGTGTGGTGTTCGATTTGCTGGACTGGCCCCGCGTGCAGGCCCAGGCCAAAGCGGAAAACCTGCGCACCCAAGGGCTGCAGGCCGAGTACCGCCAGCAGCAGCTGGAGCTCAGCAACCAGGCCACCCTGGCTCAAGAACGCCTGCAATTGGCCGCCGAGCGCGCCCGGCAGGCCCCGCTGCAGCTCGCGGCCGCCCGTCAGGCCTACCGCCAGAAGCTGGCCCTCTACAACTCGGGGCTGGCCACCGTGGTCGACGTGACGCAGGCCCTGTACGGGCTGCAGCAGGCCGAGCAGGACCAGGTGCTCACGGCCAACGCCGCCTGGCAGGCCGTGCTGCTGCAAACCGCCGCCGCCGGCGACTTTTCCTTCTTTTTCAATCACGTAACGCCCTAGCCGCATGTACGAACTTATCCGGTCGGCCCTGCAGCGGCCCCTCACCGTGGTGGTGGCCATGCTGGCCATCCTCTTTTTCGCCTTCGCCGCCGTGCGCGACATTGCCGTGGACATCTTCCCGAGCATGGACGTGCCGGCCATCTACGTGGCCGAGCCCTACGGCGGCCTCTCGCCCGAGCAGCTCGACGGTTTCATGGCCAACCAGTTTCAGAACAACTTCCTGTTCGTGTCCGGGGTCAAGAAGATTGAAACCAAGAGCATCCAGGGGCTGACCCTGATCAAGCTCTCCTTCTACCCCGGCACCGACATGGCCCAGGCCGCGGCCGAGGTGGCCACCCAGGTGTCGCGGGCCACGGCCTTTATGCCGCTGGGCACGCTGCCCCCGCAGGTGGTGCGCTTCGATGCCAGCTCCCTGCCCGTGGGCCAGCTGGTGCTGGAAAGCGAGAAAAGCTCGCTCACCCAGCTGCAGGATCTGGCCGCCAGCCGCATCCGGCCCATGTTCACCACTATTCCCGGCGTCACGTCCACGGCCCCGTTTGGCGGCAACATCCGCACCATCGTGGTGAAGGCCGACCCCGCGAAGCTGCGCGGCTACCAGCTCACGCCCGACGACGTGGTGAAGGCCATCGTGGCCAGCAACCAGCCCTCGGCGGCCGGCAACGTGAAGATGGGCGACGTGGCCTACATGGCCCCGGTGAACTCGCTGATTGAAAACCCCGCCGACTTTCTGGATGTGCCCCTGCGCACCGGCGCCGGGCCGGGCGTGTACCTGCGCGACGTGGCCACGGTGGAAGACGCGGCCGACGTAACCACGGGCTACGCCGTCATCAACGGCAAGCGGGCCATTTATATGCCCGTCATCAAAAAGGCCGACGCCTCCACCCTGAAAGTAGTGCAGCAGGTCAAGGACAAGCTGCCCACCCTGCGGGCCCTGCTGCCCGAGGACGTGAAGCTCAGCTACGCCTTCGACCAAAGCACCTATGTGGCCAACTCGCTCAAAAGCCTGGTCACGGAGGGCATCCTGGGTGCGGTGCTTACCGGGCTGATGGTGCTGCTGTTTTTGCGGGACTGGCGCAGCGTGGTGATTGTGGTGACGACCATTCCGCTCTCGGTTTTGTCGGCGGTGATTCTGCTCAAGCTCTTCGGGCAGACGCTCAATATCATGACCCTGTCGGGGCTGGCGCTGGCCATCGGGGTGCTGGTGGACGAGGCCACGGTGACCATTGAGAACATTCACCAGCACCTGGAGCGGGGCAAGCCCAAGGCCCAGGCTATCTGGGACGCGGCCCGCGAAATTGCCCTGCCCAAGCTGCTGATTCTGCTCTGCATCCTGGCCGTCTTCGCGCCCGCGCTGATCATGGAAGGGGTACCGCGGGCCATGTTCCTGCCCCTGTCGCTGGCCGTGGGCTTCGCCATGGTGGCCTCCTTCCTGCTCTCGCAGACGCTGGTGCCGGTTATGGCCAACTGGTTGATGCGCGACCATGCGCTAGGGACTGGCCACGGTCACGACGAGCCGGCCGAAAAACCTAGCTTCTTTGCGCGCTTCCAGGCCGGCTATCAGCGCCTGCTTGTGCGGGCCCAGGGCCGGCAGCGGGGCGTGGTGCTGGGCTACCTGACCTTGTCGGTACTGGTGGTCGTGGCCGGATTTGCCTTCATCGGCACCGACATCTTCCCGCAGGCCAACAGTGGGCAGTTTCAGCTGCGCCTGCGCGAGAAAGTGGGCACCCGCCTGGAGAAGACCGAGCAGACCGTGGCGGCCGTGCAAGCCCTCATCAACCAGGAAGTAGGCCCCGAGAACGTCGAAATCTCCTCCACCTTCGTGGGCACCCAGCCGGCCAGCTTCGCGGTTAACTCCGTGTTTGTCTTCACCACCGGCCCCCACGAGGCCCTGATGCAGGTGGCCCTGAAAGAGGGCGTGCACGTGAACCTGAGCCAGCTCAAGGAGCGCCTACGCAAGCGCATCCACGCCGCGCAGCCAGGGTTGCAGTTGAGCTTCGAGCCGATTGAGTTAGTGGAAAAGGTGATGAGCGACGGGGCACCCACGCCCATTCAGGTAAACGTGGGGGGTAAAAACCTGAAGGAAGCCGCCGGGCACGCCCGCAAGGTGCTGGCCGCGCTCCGGCAGATTCCCTACCTGCGCGACGTGCAGATTGCCCAGCCCCTGCAGTACCCGGCTTTGCGCATCGAGGTGGACCGGGAGCGGGCCGCCCAGTTTGGCCTCACCAGCCAGGAAATTACCCAGTCGGTGGTGGCGGCCACCTCGTCCTCGCGCTTCACCAGCAAAAACCTCTGGCTCGACCCCAAGTCCGGTTTGGGCTACCAGGTGCAGGTGCAGCTGACCGAGGACCAGCTCACCCAGCTCCAGGATTTGGAGGCCCTGCCCGTCAAGGCCGGCCAAGCCCGCCCCACCATTGGCGAAGTCGCCACCGTGTCAGCCCGGATGATGGCCGGGCAGATTGACCGCCAGGGCCCGTACCGCCTGGTGAGCATCACGGCCAACGTGCAGGACCGCGATCTGGGCACCGCCGCGCAGGCCGTGCGTCAGGCCCTGCAACAAGTCGGGGAGCCCCCGCGCGGGGTGGTGGCCAACCTGGTCGGCCAGCCCCAACTGCTGGCCGATACCATGAGTAGCCTGCAGACCGGGCTGGGCATGGCCATCGTGGTGATTTTCCTGCTGCTGGCGGCCAATTTCCAGTCGTTCCGCCTCTCGCTGGTGGTGCTCTCGGTGGTGCCGGCCGTGGTCGGCGGTTCCCTGCTGATGCTGCTGGCCGCCGGTGCCACGCTCAACCTGCAGTCCTACATGGGCATGATCATGTCGGTGGGCGTGTCGGTGGCTAATGCCATCCTGCTCATCACCAGCGCCGAGCACCAGCGCCACGAGCACCGCGACGTGCCCCTGGCCGCCCGCCTGTCCGCCGACACCCGCGTCCGGCCCATCCTGATGACCAGCATTGCCATGCTGGCCGGCATGCTGCCCATGGCTTCAGGCCTGGGCGAGGGCGGCGACCAGATTGCCCCGCTGGGCCAGGCCGTCATCGGCGGGCTCATCGCCTCCACGCTGGCCTCCTTGCTGGTGCTGCCCCACGTGTTCGGCTGGGCCATGCGCCGCGTGGGCTACGATTCCGGCTCCCTGCTGCCCGCCCGCACCCGGCAGGCCGCTTAACCTTCTCTCTTTTTCGACTACCTATGAATGCCTTCCTGAACATACGTATCCGCTCACCCCGGAATTTTTCTCTGCTGGCGACGGGCCTGCTGCTGAGCGGCGCGCTGGGCAGCTGCTCGTCCGGCGCTTCGGAGCCCGCGGCCGAGAAGCCTATGCCGGCCGCGCCGGCCACCGTAACCACCTTTCGGCTGACCGATGCGCCGGCCGTGCGCCGGCTGCGGCTGCCCGCCGAGCTCAAGCCCTTCGAGCAGGTAGACCTGTTTCCCCGCGTGGGCGCTTTCGTGAAGCAAGTGCTGGTGGACCGCGGTGCCCGCGTGACCAAGGGCCAGACGCTGGCCATACTCGAAGCCCCGGAGCTGGCCGCCCAGCTGGCTCGCGCCCGCTCGCGCTGGCAGGCGGCCCAGGCCAAACTCTCGGGCACCCGGGCCAGCTACGAGCGGCTGCTGCGCACCAGCCAGGAGCCGGGCACCATTTCGCCCAATGACCTGGAGCGGGCCCGCGCCGAGATGCAGGCCGACCAAGCCAACGTGCAGGCCGCGTATTCCGAGCTGCAGGTCAGCCGGGAGCTGAGCAACTACCTGGTGGTGCGTGCCCCGTTCAGCGGCACCATCACGGCCCGCAACGTATCGGCCGGGGCCCTGGTGGGTCCGGGCGGGGGCCAGCCGGCCGCGCCCTTGTTCTCGCTGGAAAACAGCCGCACCCTGCGCCTGGAAGTGGCCGTGCCCGAAGCCGCGGCCGGCCAGTGGCTCCAGCCCGGGGCTAAGGTGCCGTTTACAGTCCCGGCTTTTCCCGGCCAGACTTTCACCGGCGTGTTCCGCCGCAACGCCAGTCGCCTGAGCCAAACGGTGCGCTCGGAACTGGTGGAAATGGACGTGGCCAACCCCGACGGCCGCCTGAAAGCGGGCATGTACGCCCAGGTGCTGGTGGCCCTGCCCACCGACGCGAAAGCCCTTGCCGTGCCGACCTCGGCGGTGTTTGCCAGCCCGGACGTGCCCAAGCAGGCGCAGGTGGTGCGGGTGCAGCAGGGCCGCGCCCAATGGGTGCCCGTGCGCAAGGGCCAGCTCCTGAGCCGGGATACGGTGGTCGTGTTCGGCCCGCTGTCACCCGGCGATGAGCTGGTGCGCGAAGCGGCAGAGCAAGTACCGGACGGGCAACCCGTCACGGTCGCGAAGGCGAAACCCACCGGTGTCTGATATATGAACGTTTTTTCATTTGTTTGTTGTTGCCCGTTTAAATCCGTTGACCATGAATCGTAAAACCCTTTCCCAGTGGCTCCCGCTGGCAGTATTTGCCCTCGTTCTGTTCACTCCCCTGCGTACGCCGGTGCTGGGCTTTTTGCAGCGCGGCTTGTTGGCCACCGGCCTGTGGAAGGCGGATGCGCCGGCTCAGCCGGCCAGCTCCGCCGAGCCGACGCCCATCGTGGCCACGGGCGGCGCGGCCTACCCGCACAACTTACCCCTCGTCACGCTGGATGGCAAGCATGCCAACCTGAGCGACCTAAAGGGCAAGGTGGTGTTTGTGAACCTGTGGGCCAGCTGGTGCCCACCCTGCGTGGCCGAGATGCCCGGCATTCACGCCCTTTACCAGAAGATGGACCCCAAGAAGGTAGCCTTCGTGATGTTGTCCCTGGATGAAAACCCGGCCAAGGCCCAGGCCATGCTCAAGCGCCAGGGCTACACCTTCCCGGTATACTTTCCCGCCGGTCCGCTGGCCCCGCCGTTTGATTCCAATTCCATTCCTTCCACGGTCATTCTGGCGCCGGATGGGCAGGTGGCCGCCCGCCACGACGGCATGGCCGAGTACGATACCCCGGAATTCAAAGCAGCCCTGGAAAAGCTGGCGCGGTAAGTCGCGGCCGCCGTTTAGTGACGTAAAAGCCCTGACTTGGTAGAGTCAGGGCTTTTGTGGTTTTTTAGCAACTGGCACCAATAGAAAGTACTGGGGGCCTCTCCGATGACCACCAGATCCGCTGATCGGGTTGCCGGATTCAGGAGCAGGGTTTCACTTCCGGTAAAGGCGCCCGCGCGTTGTAGTGGGTGAAGTAGGCGGAATATGGTTTTGCTTGGAAGGGTTGCTGGGGCTTAGGCAGGCGTGACGTTGAATAAGTATCCAACCAGCGCCGTAAGCCCCATGGCCAACACGCCCCAGGACGTGACGCGCACGGCGGCTTTCAGCACGCTGGAGCCGCCCACGTAAGCGGCCAGCCCGCCCAGCGCGGCCAGAAACACCAGCGAGGTGATAGACACCGTCCAGGTCAGCTGTTGCACCGGCGACACCAGGATAACCAGCAGCGGCAAGGCTGCGCCTACCGTGAACGTGCCAGCCGAGGCCAGCGCGGCCTGCACGGGGTTGGCGGCGGCCGTTTCGGTGATGCCTAACTCGTCGCGGGCGTGGGTGCCGAGGGCGTCATGGGCCATGAGCTGCTTGGCCACTTCATCCGCCAACGACTGGGTTAGACCCCGCTCCACGTAGATGGCGGCCAACTCGCGGTGCTCGGCCGCGGGGTCGGCGGCCAACTCGGCCTTTTCCCGCGCCATATCGGCCTGCTCGGTATCGGCTTGGGAGCTAACGGACACGTACTCACCCGTAGCCATCGACATAGCACCTGCTACCAGCCCGGCCACTCCCGCTACCAGCACGGCCTCGCGCGAGGCATTAGCGGCGGCCACGCCCACGACCAAGCTGGCCGTGGAGATGATGCCGTCGTTGGCTCCGAGCACGGCGGCGCGGAGCCAGCCGATGCGGTGGGTGCGGTGGTTTTCATCGTGGCGCATGGAATAGGGTGTTAGGGAAATAAATAAGGTGGAGCACTGGCCTGCGGGGTATACGGTTGAGGTCTGGTAGCGGCTGTACCCCGGAACAGGCTCCGTGCGTTAAGGCATTTATTGCTGCCCTACGGCATTGGCTTGTACCCTTACACCAGCATGCCCAGCAGCAAAAACAGCAGGAAACCAACGAAGAAGGCGGAGGTCAGCCAAGGGGATTCCGGCTCCTCGTGTGCTTCGAGCAACAACTCTTCGGTAACCAGGAAAAGCAACGCCGCCAAACCGAACGACAATACAATTTCCAGCAGATTGCCCGACGCACCGCTGAGCAGCGTCGTGCCGAGGCCGGCGCCGGCCAGCAGCAGCAGCGACGTGCCCGCTACTATCCCCACTGTTTGAGCCTTGCCGTGTCCGTCCTCGCGCAGCTGAACCGCCGTGGCCAGCCCCAACGACAGCAGCTCGATGGTCAGCGCTACGGCCAGGAGCGTACCTTCTTTGGCGCCGGCCGCAAAGCCGATGCCCAGCAACAGGCCGTCGATGAAAATATCGATACCTACTCCAACCAATAGCCCCCACGGAAGGCGGCTTGGGGCGGCTGGCGTCGATGCGGCAGTAGTCGGTTCAGGCGTGGACGGGGCGTTGGCGTCTTCTAGCTTGCGAGTAAGCTGCCGCAGCCCGAACATGGTGGCTACCCCTAACCCGAAACCCAGCCCCACTTCCAGCGGCGCATGTTGGCGCACGATGTCGGGTAGCAGCTCCACCGCTACCACCGAAAACACTACCCCGGCCGCGAAGTGCAAAATGGCGCTACGCAGAGCCGGGCCGGGTGCCCGCCACACGGCTAGTGTCGCCCCTGCTACCATTACCAGCACAGGGAGTAAGGAAAACAACAGGATAGTCGACGAGTGAGCGGCGGCGTGGGGCATTGGGCGACGGGCGTAAGAATATCAAACAGCGCCCTTCCACGGTTCGGAAGGGCGCTTGGGACAGAGTTAGAACTTCATTCGCTGGATGCGCACGGCGTTGAGAATAGCCAGCAGGGCGACGCCCACGTCGGCAAATACGGCTTCCCACATGGTGGCCAGGCCGCCGGCACCCAGGGCCAGCACAATGCCCTTCACCACAAAGGCCAGCCAGATGTTCTGCCACACTACCGTGTGGGTGGCGCGGGCAATGCGGCGGGCCGTGGCAATCTTGCTGGGATGGTCAGTTTGAATCACTACGTCGGCAGTTTCAATGGTAGCGTCGGAGCCTAGGCCGCCCATGGCAATGCCCACGTCGGCCAGCGCCACCACGGGCGCGTCGTTCACCCCGTCGCCCACGAAGGCCAGCCTGCGCCCGTCATTAAGGTACTGCTGCACGTAGCGGGCTTTGTCTTCGGGCAGCAAACCGCCGTGGGCCTCGTCGATGCCGAGCTCAGTGGCCATGCGCTGGGTGATGCTGTCCTTATCGCCGGAGAGCATGACCAGCTTGGTGATGCCGTCGGCCCGCAGCTCCTGCACCGTTTGCTTGGCGTCGGCCTTGGGCGCGTCAGCCACGGTCAGGTAGCCGGCATACTGGCCCTCGACGGCCGCCACCACGATGCTGTCCACAATCTGGTCCACTTCCGGCGGGTATGGCACGCTGAACTTGGTGAGCAGCTTGGTATTGCCCGCCAGCACGTCCCGGCCGTCCACCCGGCCGCGCAGCCCGTGCCCGGCAATTTCTTCCACGTTTTCCACGGGCACGCCCGCGGTAGCCGCGCCCACGTGTTGCACCACGGCCTTGGCAATGGGGTGGGTGGACTTGGTTTCCAGCGCGCCCACCAGCCGCAGCAGCTGGGCCGGGTCGGTGCCCGGGGCCGGCTGCACCTGCTGCACGGCAAACACGCCTTGGGTGAGCGTGCCGGTTTTGTCCATGACCACCGTATCGATTTCGCGCAGCACGTCCAGGAAGTTGGAGCCCTTGAAGAGGATGCCCGCTTTGGAGGCGGCGCCGATGCCACCGAAGTAGCCCAGCGGAATGCTGATGACCAGCGCGCAGGGGCAGGAAATCACCAGGAACACCAACGCCCGGTAGAGCCAGGTGCGAAACACGTAGTCGTCGACCACGAAGAAGGGCACCAGCACCAGCAGCACGGCCAGCCCCACCACGATGGGCGTGTACACCTTAGCAAACTTGGTGATGAACTGCTGGGTCTTGGCCTTGCGGCCCACCGCGTCCTGCACCATGGCCAGAATCTTGGCCAGCTTGGTGTCCTGGTAGGTGGCCGTCACCAGCACCTGGGCCAGCGAGGCCTCGTTAATCATGCCCGCCAGCACCACCTCGCCCGTTTGCTTGGTCTGGGGGGCCGACTCCCCGGTCAGCGCGGCCGT
The DNA here is from genome assembly GCF_003574965.1 of Hymenobacter oligotrophus. Taxonomy (NCBI): domain Bacteria; kingdom Pseudomonadati; phylum Bacteroidota; class Cytophagia; order Cytophagales; family Hymenobacteraceae; genus Hymenobacter; species Hymenobacter oligotrophus. Next base: position 15,223 of record NZ_CP032318.1, read on the forward strand.
GTTGAAGGCCGCCGGGCCCTGCACCAGCGTGCCGTCCAGGGCCACTTTCTCGCCGGGCTTCACCTCGATGGTGTCGCCCAGCTGCACCTGCTTGGGGTCGAGCACCAGCGACTGCCCAGCGCGCAGAACGGTGACTTCGGTGGCCTGAATCTCCAGCAGGGCCCGGATGCTGCGCTTGGCGCGGTTCACGGCCGCGTCCTGAAACAGCTCGCCCACGGTGTAGAACAGCATCACGGCCACGCCCTCGGGGTACTCGCCGATGGCAAAGGCCCCAGGGTGGCGATGCTCATGAGCAGAAACTCGTTGAACACATTGCCCGAGGGAATGCTCTGCACCGCCGCGCGCATCACCTTCCACCCCACCAGCAGGAAGGCCACCCCGTACCAGGCCAGGCGCACGTAGCCGGTGAAAAAGCCCACCTGGTAATAGTCCAGGGCAATGCCGGCGAGCAGCAGGGCCAGGCTGACGCCGGGCCAGAGGTAGGGGTTGCTGCCGGCCGGGCCGTGGTCGTGGTCATCCCCGTCGCCGTGGGAATGCCCCGCGTGCTCGTCGGCGGGCCGCCCGGCCAGGTCGACCACCCGCTTGCCAGCCGGGTGGTCGTGGTCGTGGTCGCGGTGGTCGTGGCCGGGCACGTCGTGGCCTTCGGGCGCGGCGGCGGCGTCGGGCGTGAGCTGCTCGCGGGTGAGGGCACCCACGTTTTCGGGCTGCACCTGCTTGGCGGTGTTCAGCTCCTCGTTCAGGTTATCAGATGAAGGGTCAGGCATGGAAGTCAGGGGAATAAGCGAAGAAAAAGGGGGGCTGGGCGCGGCGGGCTACCAGTCCACGAAAAAGTTGGCCACACCCACGAGCACCAGCACGGCCCCCGTCAGGCGCCGCTCGTGGTGGGCCAGCCCGTTCAGGGGCAGGCGGCCCAAGCCCCGGTGCGCCAGCGCTACCAGCGCGCACATGGCCGACACCGTGGCCAGCAGGTACAGGCCCATGAGCAGGGCCAGGGCCGCTGGCCCGTGGGTGCCGGCGGCCAGGAAGAAGGTTTGGATTTCCAGACAAGGCGCCAGAAACATGGTGGCGGCCAGCCCCAGGACTACTTTCCGCGCGGACCGGCGCGGGCGAACGGGCGCGGGGTCCGGGTGGGTATGGCCCGGGCCCGAGAAGGCGTAAAGCAGTCCGATGCCGATGAGCAGCACCGGTGCTATCCAGGCCGCCACCTGGGCAAAGCGGCCCGACAGGTGCCAGCCCAGCAGGCCCAGCGCCAGGCCAATGCCCACGGTGCTCAGCACGTGCGCGAGCCCGGCCACGGCCGTCACGCCCACGGCCCGCCGCACCGGCCACTTTTCCGCCCGTGCCACGGCCAGCACCGGTGCCCAGTGGTTGGGAATCGTGGCGTGCAGTAGGCTGAGTAGCAGGGCACCAGTAAGCAGTTCAAGCATGAGGCAGTGGACTGAGGGAGAAAGGCAGGCTATTCTTCTTCCTCCGCGTTTTTGAGTTTGGCTAGCAGCGAGTACGCCCCCTCGGTGACGAAGGTGGTCGTAGCGGGCACGGTTTCCGGCAGGGTGACTTCCGTAAAGTCGTCCTCGCTACGGCCCGGCTTTACGGGCACCATGCGGTAACGGCCGGGCTGTTCCACAGCGAAGGCATATTGTTGGCCCTCAAAGCGCACCAGCGCCGCGTTGGGCAGCGTGGGCGCGTTGGTGCGGCCGGTTTCAATCAGGGCGCGCACGTAGAGGCCCGGCAGCAGGGCCGGGTCGTTTTCCTTATCCAGGTGGCCGTGCACGCGCACGGTGCGGTCGGCGCCGATGGCCTTGCCGACCAGGTACACGTGCGCCGTGCGGGTGTGGGGCTTGCCGGTGGAGTCGCTGGCCAGGGTGAAGCGAATCAGCTGCCCTTTCTGCACCCGGGCCACGTCCCGCTCGAACACGGTCAGCTCCACGTGCAGGTGCTCGGGGTCTACGATTTCAAACAGGGGCTCGGTGGCCGTCACGCTCTGGCCCACCGTGACGTTGACGGCCCGCACAAAGCCGGCCCGCGGGGCGCGCAGGGCGGCCGTGGTCACGATGCCGCCACCCACGGGCAGGCCGGCGATGCGCAGGCGGGCGGCCTGGGCGCTGGTTTGCACCTGCAGGGCTTCCACTTCGGCCTGGGCCCGCTGGTAGTTTTTCAGCGGGGCCACTTCCTGCTGGTAAAGCTCTTTCTGTCGGGCCAGCTCGGCCTGGGCGAACTTGAGCCGGCTGCGCGTTTCCAGGTAGGCCTGCTGCAGGGTTACGAATTCGGGGTTGCGGATGACGGCCAGCACCTCGCCTTTGCGTACGCGGCTGCCCTGCAGCAGCTCGGTGCTTTGCACGTAGCCGCCCAAAGGAGCAGTGATAGACAGGGAGCTTTCCGGAGGCACGTCCAGCGTGCCGTTCACGGCCAGGCCCGCGCCCATGGGGCGGTCGGCTATCCGGCCGGTTTTGATTCCGCCGGCCTGTTGCTCGGCCGGGGACAGCGTGACGACGTCGGAGGCGGCTTCGGTGGATTCTGTTCCGCCATCCTTACCGGCTGGGGCGGTTTCCGTTGTATTGGTTTCAGCTTCGGTGGGCTTGTCCTTGCCGCAGCTGGCCATTAGGGTCAGGCTTAGCAGCAACGAGAGAGATGCAATCTTATTCATGCGGTTGATAGCAAGTGAAGGAGTCTACTGCGCGGCCGTGCCGAGCAGGTAGTCCAGGTCGATGACGGTGTGGTTGTGCTGCAGCACGGCGTCGAGGTAGGCGGTGCGCACGGCCAGGGCCCGCTCCAGGTTGAGCAGCAATTCAGAGTAGGTCGTTTCGCCGGCCTTGTAGGCCCGCTGGCTTAGCCGCACGATGACGGCGGCCTGGGGCAGGGCCGTTTGCTCGTAGAACTGTACCCGGCGCTGCTGCTCCTGCAGGCGGGTGCGCAGCTCGTCCAATTGGGCGGCGGCCTCGGCCTGGTAGCGCTGGTAGGTGGCTGCGGCGGCTTGCTCCTGCAGCTTGGCGGCCTGCACCCGGGCCTTTTGCGGCCCGCGCAGCAAGGGAATGGCCACGCCGGCCTGCACGCTCTGGAACCGGTCGCCGGTGCCGTACGTCTGCGGGCGCCCGTCGACCTCGTAGGTGCCGCGCAGCGACTGGTTGGTGTAGCCCACCGTGACCTGGGGCAAGCCCTGCGCCTGCTCCAGGCGGGTTTCCGCCTGCCGCTCGGCAATCTGCTGGCGCAAGGCCCGCGCCTGGGGCGTCGCCGCCAGCAGCGCGGTGTCGCCGCCCGCTGGCGCAGGGAGCCGCTGCAGGGTGCTGTCGGCCACGGCCACCAGCTGGGGGGCTTGCAGCAGGGCCTGCAGCTGCCGCCGGGCAATCACGTAGTCGGCTTGGGCCTGGGCCAGCAGGTTCTGGGTTTCGCCCTGCTGGATGATGGCGTTGGCCGGCTCCAGACGGGCCACTTCGCCGGTTTTGAAGCGCAATTGGGCTGAGCGTAGAAACTCGGAGTAGATGCTGTCCTGGCCACGCAGCGTACGCAGCCGGTGCCGGGCAAATACGGCCTGCTCGTAGCTGCGCCGCACCTGCCGGCGCAGCTCGGCCTGCACCTGGGCCAGCTGCTGCTCACGGCCGGCGATGAGGGCTTGGCTCAGTCCCGCCTGAGCCTTGTAGTAGCCCGGCAGGGCCAGCGACTGGCCGATGCTCACCACGTTGTCGGACAAGGGCGAGTTCACCTGCCCATAGGTACCCAGCAGGGTGGTGCGGCCTACGTCGTAGGTCGTGCGCCGCAGCGCCTGCTGGGCTTCCAGCGCGCGCTGGGCAGCTTGTACTGTGCCGTTGGCCTGCAGGGCTTGGCTAACCGCCTGCGTGGAAGTCAACGAGCCTTGGGCCTGCGTGGGGGTGGGCCCTAGCAACCCGCCCAACGCCAGGACCACGACCAGCAGGGCAGCCGGAACCGGTGCCGTGGGCTTTGGTGACGCCGTCTGCTTACGCTCGGAAAGCGCGTAAAGTACCGGCAGCACCAGCAGCGTGAGCAGCGTGGCCGTAACCAGGCCGCCGATGACCACCGTGGCCAGGGGGCGCTGCACTTCTGCACCCGCCGACGTGCTCAGGGCCATGGGCAGGAAGCCCAACGAGGCCACGGTGGCCGTCATCAGCACCGGGCGCAGGCGCACCTGGGTGCCGGTGAGGATGCGGTGGTAGAGGTTGCTCATGCCTTCGGCCTTGAGCTGATTGAAGTAGCCGATGAGCACGATGCCGTTGAGCACGGCCACCCCGAAGAGGGCAATAAAGCCTACCCCGGCCGAGATACTGAAGGGCATCCCGCGCAGCCACAGGGCCACCACACCGCCGATGGCCGACAGGGGAATGGCTGTGAAAATCATCACCGACTGCTTGAAGGAGCGGAAGGTGAAGAACAGCAGCACGAAAATCAGCAGCAGCGCCACCGGCACGGCGATGCTCAGACGCTCGGTGGCCTGGCGCAGGTTCTCGAACTGCCCGCCGTAAGTGGTGTAGTAGCCGGGAGCCATTTTCAGCTGCCGGTCCACCTGGCCCTGCAGCTCCTCGACGATGCTTTCCACGTCGCGCCCGCGCACGTTGAAGGCCACGGAGATACGGCGCTTGGCGTCGTCGCGCTGAATCTGGTTGGGCCCTTCCTGCAGGTCCACGGTGGCCACCTGCTCCAGCGGCACCTGCTCGCCGGCGGGCGTGGCGATGAGCAGCTGGCGCACGTTGTCGATGCTCTGGCGCAGCTCCGGGGCCAGGCGCAGCACCACGTCGAAGCGGCGCTCCTGCTCAAAGAGCTGCCCGGCGCTTTGCCCGGCGAAGGCCGTCTGCACGGTGCGGTTCACGTCGTCGGCGTTCAGCCCGAAGCGGGCCAGGCGGTTGCGGTCCAGCTTCACCACAATCTGGGGCAGGCCGGTGACCTGTTCCACGTACACGTCCTCCGCCCCTTCGACCTGGCGCACCAGGGCCGCGGCCTGGTTGGCGTAGCGGCCCAGCAGCTGCAGGTCCTCGCCGTAAATCTTGAGCACTACGTCCTGCTTGGCCCCCGAAATCAATTCGTTGAAGCGCATCTGAATGGGCTGCTGAAAGCCGAAAGTGACGCCGGGAATCACGCTCAGCGCCGCGGCCATCTTCTCGGCCAGCTCCTCCTGTGTATTCGCCGAAGTCCATTTGCGCTGGTCTTTTTCCAGCACCACCATCACGTCGGCGGCTTCCACCGGCATGGGGTCGGTGGGAATCTCCGCCGCGCCGATGCGGGCCACGACCTCCTTGACTTCTGGAAACTGCTTTTTCAGGATGCCCCCGGCCTGAAGCCCTTTGTCGACGGTATAGCTCAGCGAAGAGCCCGTGAGCGTGCGCATCTCGATGGCGAAGTCGCCTTCCGCGAGCTGCGGAATAAACTCCCCGCCCAGGGTGCGAAACAGCAGCAGCGAGCCCGCAAACAGGGCCACGGCCGAGCCCAGCACCAGCGCCCGGCGGCGCAGGGCCCACTCCAGCACCGGGCGGTAGCGAGCTTCCAGCCAACCCATCATGCGGTCGGAGAAGTTGCGCTTGTGCTCCGTGTGGCGGCTCAGGGCCAGCGCCGACATCATCGGCACGTAGGTCAGCGACAGGATAAAGGCACCGATGATAGCGAAGGCCACGGTCTCGGCCATGGGCCGGAACATCTTGCCCTCGATGCCGGCCAGGGCCAGCAGGGGCAGGTACACGATGAGAATGATGATTTCGCCGAAGGCGGCGGAGGACCGAATCTGGGAGGCCGCCTCGTAAGTCGCTTCGTTCATCTGTCCGCTGGTCAGGCGGCCCTGCTCCCCGTCGGGGTGGGCCGCGACGCCCGCGTGGCGGTGCAGGCGGTGCACGATGGCCTCGACAATGATGACGGCGCCGTCGACCACGAGCCCGAAGTCGATGGCGCCCAGCGAGAGCAGGTTGCCCGACACGCCAAATAGGCGCATCATGCTGATGGCAAAGAGCATGGCCAGCGGAATGACGGAGGCCACCACCAGGCCGGCGCGCCAGTTGCCCAGGAACAGCACCAGCACGAAAATCACGATGAGCGCCCCTTCCGCCAGGTTTTTCTCCACGGTGCCGATGGCGCGGCCCACCAGGTCGGAGCGGTCCAGGTACACGTCGATGGTCACGCCCTCGGGCAGGGACTTGCGCACGGTTTCCATGCGCTGCTTCACGGCCTGGATAACTTCATTGGCGTTGGCCCCCTTGAGCATGAGCACGATGCCGCCGGTGACTTCGCCCTCGTTGTTGCGGGTCATGGCCCCGTAGCGCACGGCCGAGCCCAGGCGCACCTGGGCCACGTCGCGCACCAGCACGGGCAGCCCGCCCTGGGTGTTGCGCACCACGATGTTGCCCAAATCGGCGCCATTCTCGGCCAGGCCTTCGGTGCGGATGTAGTAGGCCGTGGGCTTCTGGTCGATGTAGGCCCCGCCGGCGTTCTGGTTGTTGCGCGCCACCGCCTGGTACACCTGGTCCACCGTCACGTTCAGCGAGCGGAGCCGGGCCGGGTCCAGGGCAATTTCGTACTGCTTGAGCAGGCCCCCGAAGGAGCTCACGTCGGCCACACCGGGCGTGCCCAGCAGCTGGCGGCGCACTATCCAGTCCTGAATGGTGCGCAGCTCGCGGGCGTCATACTTCTTTTCGTAGCCGGGCTTGGCCCGCACCAGATACTGGTACACTTCGCCCAGGCCGGTGCTCACGGGGGCCAGCTCGGGGCGGCCCACGCCCTGCGGAATCTGGCTTTCGGCCTCCCGCAGGCGCTCGGCCACCTGCTGGCGGGCCCAGTAGATGTCGACTTTGTCCTGAAAGACGATGGTCACGACCGAGAGGCCGAAGCGGGAAAAGGAGCGCACTTCCTCGCGGCCGGGGATGGTGGCCACGCTCTGTTCGACGGGGAAGGACACCAGTCGCTCGATGTCGCCGGCGGCCAGCGACGGGGCTACCGTGTAGACGACAACCTGATTGGTGGTGATGTCGGGCACCGCATCAATCGGCAGCCGACTCAGCGAGTAGCCGCCCCAGGCCACCAGAGCCAGGGTCAGCAGCCCGATGATGAGCTTGTTGTGAATGGAAAAATGAATCAGCCGGTCAAACATCCGGGAGGGGGGATTAGGTCTAACGCTTCGGTTACGACCTGCTGGCCCGCGGCCCCGGGCCCGGATGGGGCGGGAGCAGCGGCACTACTCGCTGGGATGCTGCTACCAACAGCATAGGCCAGCAGCCCGGACGCACAGCGGCGCCGCGGGCTACCCAAAGGGGAGTCAGCAGGAGAAAGGAAGGGTTAGGCCTGGGGCGGCTGCCATACGGCCCCGGAACCGCGCGTGGGGGCGGCCACCACCAGGTGGGCGTGGCGCTGGGTAGTGGCCCATTCCGGCAATGGGGCAGTGGCCAGGGCAGGCGTGGGCACCAACGGCATCACGGCGCCGCCACAGCAGTGGCACTGGCAGAAGGGGGAACACCAGTCGCCCAGCGCGTCGGCGCCGCAATCCGAGTGCGAGGCCGCGGCGACGGTGGTTTGCGTCGGGTCTTTGCACACCGAAGCCTCGTCCGAGCAGCTCATGCCGGAGAGGAGGGCAAAGTAGAAGGCAAAAAACAGAGCCAGCAGACGCATCGAGGGCAAAGGTAATCGAAATCCGGAAGGCCGGTGGGGCTTCTACCGGCAACGGGCGGGAAAGGTTCCGACGGGGCAGCGCATACCGGCCGTCGTTACCGTCGGAAGCTCACGCCTAGGAAGTAGGTGGTTTCCGTGTCGGCCGTCAACGGGTAGTTGATGCCCAAATCCAGCTGCAGGTTGTCGCTCACCCGCCAGATGGGTCCCCCGTTCACCGTCAGTGACCGGCCTTGCTCGCGGGTGTCCCAGCTACCCGCCAGTTCCACGAAGCCGCCCAGGGTTTTGTACAGGTCGTGCCCCACGGTGACCGTCGGGGCCAGTTCCACGCAGTTGTAGCCGCTGTCTTCGTCGCGAATCAAAGTAGTCTGCAACTGGCTACCCAGCGACCAGTCCCGGGGAAGCTGCAGGGCGAAGGGGACCACCACGCCGCCTTCCCAGGCGCGGTTGCCGCAGCTGCGGCCGGTGGGCAGCTTGATAAACGGCATGACGGCCAATGCGGAGCGTCCCCCGTCGTTGCCCCACAAATTGCGCTTGAGGCGCAGGGTCAGGTCGCCAAATCCAGCCCGATAAGTGGAAGGCTCAGCCCGGTTGGTGGGCCGTTCGGTCTGTCGGGTGTAGGATTCCACTACGAGCTGCACATCCAGCCGGGACGTCAGGCCCAGCTTCACGTTGGCGTGGTTAAGGGCCAGCTCTTCCTGCGAGGTGTTGACCCCGAACCGTCGGGTGCCGAAGCGCACCACGTCGGTTTCCACTTGCAGGTGGCCTGCGTCAAGCGAATAGGCACTCTCGGTCACGTCGGGCCGGTCGGTGCTCATGGGCCGCAACCGCATTTTCGGAACGGGCCGAAACAAGGAATAAGCAGGGGAGTCCAGCTGCGACGGAGCCGCTTCAACTGGCAGCTGCTGACCTGTGAGGGGTAGTGCCATGCACAGTAAGAGGGCGCAAGACCACCAAGCGTAGGGGTTGGGCATTAGTCAATCTTTAGGGTGTGTGAAAAATATTTTTAGACTTCCCTAAATAACGCTTTTGCTATGATTTAGTTTTTTGCGCTTGCCAGGATGACTTGCGGCGTCTGTGTGGCCCAAATGCAGGTAAGCGCCTGTTGTTAAGGAGCAAGGGAACAAGAGGGGAAAACCAATTGCGGTGCCAATTATGTGCTAAAAAAGCTTAATTAATTAAGCTAAAAAAGCAACAATAATGGGCTGATTTGCGTTTAAATATATATGAGCAACGCACCCCAAACAGCTTGATAATCATGGTGTCAACGCCCCTTACCCCTGCTTGTACGCTCCTGGTGTCTTCGGCCCGCCGGAACCTGCGCGAAGTGCTCAACCATCCCGCGTTTAGTCCGGAGCGCCGCCGGAAGGCTGAGCCGCTGCTCAGCGCCTGCACCGATGCGGCCCAGCTGCTGCGCTGGAAGCTGCTGGCCCTGCAGGAAAGCGAGGCCTGGGAGGATGCCCAGCTGGCCCGCGAGATCCAGGAGCTAGGCCCGGCCGCCCATCCCGATTACCTCTACTAACGCTTTTCTCACCACTTACCCGCCTTTGGTTTATGAAAAATGCCCCCGCTGCCGCCCCCCGCGCCGATGTGTATGACATCATCACCAACCGGATTATTCTGGCCCTGAAAAGCGGCGTAGCCCCGTGGAAACAGTCGTGGAACGCGGCCCACGGCGCGCCCCGCAACTACCGCAGCAAGCACGTGTATCAGGGCATCAACGCCCTTCTGCTGGCCATGCTCCAGCACGAGCATCCCTATTACCTGACGTACAACCAGGCCAAGGAGCTGGGCGGGCAGGTGCGCAAGGGCGAGAAGGGCATGCCCGTGGTGTTCTTCAAGGTATCGAAGAAAGAGGATGCCCAGGGCAAGGAAAAGAAGGTGGCCATTCTGCAGTATTCCACCGTGTTCAACATCGCCCAGATTGATGGCGTGGACTGGAAGCTGCCCGAGCCGGTGCAGCGCGAGCATACCCCCCAGCAGGCTGCCGAGCAGATTGTGGCCAGCTACGCCGGTGGCCCCCGCATCTGCTACGCCGGCAATGAGCCCCACTACCGCACCAGCACCGACACCGTGACCGTACCCGAGCCGGCGAACTTTCACACGCCCGAGGACTTTTATACCACTCTCTTTCACGAGCTGGCCCATTCCACCGGCCACGCCAAGCGCCTCGACCGCTCCACGCTCACGGAAAAGGCCGCTTTTGGCAGCGAAACCTACGCCAAGGAAGAACTGGTAGCCGAGTTGGGTGCCACCTTCCTGAGTAATGCTGCCGGCCTGAATCTGGCCGTGACCGAGCCCAGCACCGCCGCCTACCTGGCCAACTGGCTGCAGGCCCTGCGCAACGATAAGCGCCTGATTATTTCCGCCGCCAGCCAGGCCCAAAAGGCCGCCAACCATATCCTGGGCATTGTGCCCAGCTACGAAGCCGACAGCGCCGAAGCCCTGCCCGAAGCGGCGTAGTGGGGGAGAGGGTACCGGCTGGTAACTGTCAGCCGGTACCCCGGCGCGCCAACAAAAGGAAAACACCCGGCCCCGAAGCCAGTGGCCCCCGGCGCCTCCGTTTCATCAGTCACGACTTACTGCCTTATCATGTCAAGTTCTTCCGCTTCCGCCGCCCGTCAGCCTACCCTTAGCCCCACTGCTTGGGCAGGGGAGCCGCAAGCCTGCCCGGCGTGGGTGGGGTTTCCCAGCCTGGCGGGCTTCCCGGCCGGGCTGCAGTGGTCCGGCCGCGGCGCGGTGCCGGCCATCGGTGACCGTGTGCACATCTACTTAAACGGCTTCGGCCCGGCCGAGGTGAAAGCCTACTTTCACGCCGAGGGCTTTCTGGGCGTGGTGTGCGCCCCCGAGGTATTGCCGGCTTGGTTTCAGCGGCAGTGCCCCGGCGTCACGCTGGGCCACTGCTTTGGCCGGGAGCTGGAGCCCTACCAGCCTATGCCGGCGCCGGTCGTTGGCAGCCCGGATGACTGGATACCGGATTATCCGCCGCAGGACGAGTAGGCTGGGATTAGGTGCCGCCCGAGGGCGGCGCCTACCTTACGCTTCGTACCCCGGCTCTTACTTTTTCCCTTTTGTAGCTATTGCGGCGAGACAAGGCCCCGCGCCGGCTTATCGCAGGCCCACCATCTTGAGAAACAGCCCGCCCGGATTCTTGTCGGCCTTCACTTTGCCGGTTTTGTGCTTGTAGCAGAAGGAGAATAGGGCATTAAGCTTCTTGGCATCCCCCAGAATCTGGCTGACCAGCTTGGGATCCCGGATTTCCAGCTCCTCCAGGTTCAGCAGGGCCCGGCGCTGCTTTTCTTCCTCGGCCCCGTCCTCGAAGGGAATCGGCAGCTGCTGGGGCACTTGGCCGTTGACGAAGAAGCGGATGCTGTGGAAGGAGCGGCCCTTTTTGATCAGCTCGTAGTTGATGCGCAGGTCGGTGTGCTCGTTGATTTGGGTGGTGGCCACGTCGAGCACGTACTTCTGCAAGGCCGAAATCTTCTCGTACTGCTCCGGCTCATGGCCCTTGGGGTCCTTGAGCGAGAGCATGATTTTGAACTCGTCCAGGGTGAAGGTTTTGGTTTCGCCAATGTCCTTCCACTGCGAGGCAATCTGGTAGATGCGCTTGGCGTACTTGCTCGACAAGCTGAACACCGACTGCAGGCGGTAGGAGGTGAAATTGTTTTTCAGGTCAATCAGGTAGCGCCGCATGCGCTCCGAGATTTCCAGCTCAATGATGCCTTCCCCCTTCACGTACAGCGCCGAGGCCAGTAGGCCCACCTGCAACACGTGCTTGTTGTCCTCAATCACATATTCGCGGCTGCGCAGATTAGAGGTAGCTTCTAACAGCCGCTGGTAGTTCCAGGAGCGCCCCGTCATCTGCTCCAGCTCCTTCACCCGGATGCGGTAGATGGTGCCCGGCTTATCCTCCTTGCGCAGCACCGAGAGCAGGGAAAAGACAATGTCCATCTCGACGGCGCTCATCTCGTAGCGCGCGGTGGTAATGGCATTGTGCTGCCGGATTTCTACCCCCGTGGAGGGAGTGCTGGCGGTAACGGGGGTACTCATGCTAGTGGGAATAGGTAGAGCGTATGACCAAAGATAAGAGAGTTACAGATATTAAGGTAAGCCTTCCTTCAAGCTCTATCCTTTCGCTTACAAAAGCTATCCCTTGCACTTACCATCCCTATCCTTTGGCTTACCGTCCCTATCCTTTGGCTTACTATTCCTATCCCTTCCACTTACAAAATCTATCCTTTTACTTACCATCCCTATCCTTTTGATGGTACAAGGCTCGGCTAATCAATAACTTATGGCCCCTGCAAATAGAGTAAATACTTGACAAATAAAAAAAACCCACAAATTTGTTGATGACGTCCGAAGAAAAGGCTTTTAGAAGGTACAAAACGCTGAAACGGGGCAAAAAAGCAACAAAAAAGAAAGTCCAAATTGGCATATAAAGGCTTGCACTATTTCAAGAAAATTTGTGCTTTTATTTACTTTATATGCCTTTTAGCGGCCACACACCAGCTTACAAGACTACAACTCCCTTTCCACTTAAACTGCATTTATTCCTAAAAACCTTTTGCATTGAATGAGGCATTGCCAAGTTCGCAAGTTACTGCTCTCGCTGCTGATAAATCACCAAAAGCCGCTCCGGACCCGAAAGGATAGAAATGATAAGCGGGCATGACCGATGTGGCCGAAAGGATAGAAATGGTAAGTCAGTGGGTGCAGACCGATAGCTAAAGGATAGAAATGGTAAGCATTTCCAGTGCCTGAAGGCTGATTTCAGCTTTTGAGAGGGCAGCCTACGACGTCTGCTCCTTCAGAGTTGACTTACAAAACCTATCCTTTCCCCTTTTGGCCATGTCATCCTGGCTTGGGTTCCTGATCCGTAGCTCGTAAGCGGGACAACGCCAAGCGATTATCCCTTATAGCTTGCCCAGCGAGTAATGGCTAAAAAGATTTTGCCCCTGCTCAGCAGCCTGCAGATAAAGCTATTCGATGACTTACCATTTCTATCCTTTTCACTAACCGACAACTAACCAGCTGCTACTTCCACTGGTGCCAGTCGTGCCCGTAAGGCAAGTTCACTCGGTGCTAAGCAACTGCCTTCGGTGGCCATTGTAGCAAGCTGGCTGAGCCATACTCAAGGGCGAAGCCACTGGAAAAACCACTTTTAATAAGCGAATAACGAAGGGGAAAAATCGGGATGCTGTCACTTTTAAGGCGCTGAAAAAGCGCTAATAAATATGCTAAAAAAGCAACTTTATTGATTGTGATACTGTTTGATAATCATACGCCACCCCGTGCATAAATACCTGTTAGCCATGGACAAATCTGCTCCCAATAGCCCCGAAATCGTGGAGGAAGCCTACATCATCCTGTTGCAGCTGGGAGGGCGACGATTCCTGGCCATGACCGGGGCCGACCGACTGCTGGCTGCCGGTCGCACGGCCACCAATCCCAACCCCTGGCTGCGCATGAACCTGCGCCGCAATGAGGCCGGCGTGAATAGGCTCAAGATTACCCTCATGCCCAACGACACTTACACGGTCGAGTTCTACCACCAGCAGCTCGTCGACTGCGAGGCTGTTATCACCCGCAAGCAAACCTTCGACCTCGTGTACGGCGAAGACCTGCCGGGTCTGTTCACGTCGGTCACTGGCTACGCTACCCACCTGTAACGGCCGACCCAATGAAAGCCACTCAAGCCCCAACCATCTGCCACCCGGACTGGAACCGGTTTCGCAGCCGGGTAATTGCCGCCGTGACCGACGTGGAAGCCCAGATGCAACAACTGGGCAAGAGCCTGAACTACGAGGGCCTGGCCTGCGAGGTAGCCCCGCGGCTCGGGCTGGAGATTGACACGCCGGACGATTTTGACGTGCTCGAAAAGCTGGTGCGGGCCATCCGGCCCATTGCCCAGGAAGCCTTGCGCTGCACCCGCGAGGACCAGGGCGGGCAGTTTGCCTTGGTATTGTTGTAGAGGGGCCAGCCATAGTTGGCAGGTGAAATAATATGCCGCTGCCGAATTGGTCATCAATTGCGTTGGGCCGTAATAATGCCAATTTAGCAACGTTTTTTTACGGCATGAAAACTCCGAAGTCATCCCCGCCCAGCGTGCACGTGCAGCCGTTGGAGCGCGAGCAGCTGCCCGTCGCCCCCGTTGCCTGTAGCTCACTGGCCGAGCTGATTCACTCATTGGGTACCCGCAAAGAGGTAGCCGAGGCCTGGAAAGTAGTACCACGCACCCTGGCCCTGCGGATGCAGAAACCCGAAACCGCCACCCTGGAGGAGCTGCAGCGCTTGGCCGTGCTCGCCCGTCTTGACCTGCCCACCGTGTTCGAGCTGGCGTACTATCAGATGCAGCACCCGGTGGCCGTGCCGGCGCCGCAGCTGGGGCGCCCCAAGCAGCAGCATTAGGGCGCGGGCTGACCTATGAAGGCACTTGTGGCGGGAATGCGCGGAACCGTTCGCGTAGTCGTGGTGCATTTCGCGGCTAACTTTTTACCATTCGTCCTTTTTTCGCCCCGGGCCTACGCGCAGCCGGTAGCTTCGCAGTGTCCACCTGGTTGCCAAGGCACCAGAAATTGTAGACCATCGGTCGAATTTGGGTGCTGCACGAGCCGCCGCAGCGCCTACCCCGACCCGCTTAATCCTGAACCCGCATGGAAGCAGAATGCCCGGTAGTAGTTCCGTTGCCTTTCCCCGACTTACAGCTGACCGTGTCCTACGCCGAGGCGCTTTGCTACGCACAGGGGCGCTTGAAAATGCTGGGCAGCGGGGGCCTGAAGCCCTTTTGCGCGGCGCATCAGCTCACGTACCCCAACATCATCAACCTGAAAAACGGCAAGCTCAAACGCGAGGAGCCGCGTCTGCTCCAGCGGCTGCTGGGCTGCCTGGCAGTACCCACCGAGCTGTTGCAGTATCCGCTGGATAGTAAAACGCCGTGCTTTCTGCTGCCGGATGCTGGGGCCCTGACCACGTTCCGCGACCAGCTCCAATTTCTGACAAAAGCCGAATAACCTTTTATTGGGAGCCTTTCAGCCAGTAAAAACGTTGCTTACAGTGTACTCACGCGCTTAATCAATTCCCTTATGCAAGAGCCCATCACTTATTCTGAGCGGGAGAAAACCCCGGCCCAGCGGCAGGAACTCATCGACAATGCCCGGGCCTGGAGTGTGGCGCAGGGAGCCGTGCCTAGTGCCCGCGCGGAAGCGCTGTATGCCCGCTACGTGGCGGGGGAGATGACCCTGCAAGGCGTCACCGAGGAACTGCGGCGCCAGGATGCCCCCCGCGTAGCAGCGGCGGCCGCTCAGGCCGCATTCGGAACGAATGACACTGGGATTACTACCCCGCGTCGCGCGGAAATGCAGCCGGAGCAGGACTTTCTGACCTAATGCCCGCCATGAACATCGAAACCCGTCCGGGCTGAACCCGGACGGGTTATTTTTTTACTAAACCAGCAGCTTGTGGCAATTCAGGACGGATTCTTCAACGCCCGCGACCAGGTTATCTACAATCGACTAGGCATCACCAATGCCGAGCAGTTGCGCCAAGTAGAAGCTGACTACTCGATCCCGATAATGGCCCAGTTGCTGGCGGGCACGTTGGAGATACCCGGCCAGTTCAACGCCGCGCACCTGAAGCAGATCCACCGAACCCTGTTTCAGGACGTATATGATTGGGCCGGCCAAACCCGGGCCCATGGACCCGAAGGTCCTTTTCAGGGTCAAAAACCGGCCTTCGTGCTCAATCCGCAGGGCGACATGATGCGGTATGCGCCCTACGCGCAGCTCGACCAGCGGCTGGATGCTATTGGTGCCCAGCTTCAGCAGGAAAATACGCTGCGGGGCCTGAGCCCGGCACAGTTCGCTGAACGGGCAGCATACTACTTCGACCAGTACAATCATGCGCATGCCTTCCGAGAAGGTAATGGGCGCACCATTCAGGGGGTACTAGCCGTACTGGGCCGGCAGGCCGGGTACCAGGTTGAATTGAAGCCGGCTGCGGCTGCTCAGCTCAACAACGCGCGCGACCTGGCTATTATCCGGCCCCACGGGCCCGGGCAGCCCGTGAAAAATCTGGAACCGTTGACCTTACTGTTACGCTCAGGTATTACTCCACTGCCCGGACCGGAAGCCGTCCACTGGCGCGACCCCAGCCAGGCGCGGCCGCTGACCGAACCCACGCCTGCTATGCAGCGCATGGAAGCTCAGCGGGTACTGCAGGCTAGTGCCTACGTCATCGGGGCGGCCTTACGCGACATTGACCGGGGCGATACCACCCGGGGTAATCAACTGTTGCAGCAAATGACGCTGGTGCTGCACGATCCTGCCCGGGCTGGGGAGCAGAGTGCAAGCCTGCAGCAGGCCGCCTTGGAGGTGTCCAAGCACCCGATGTTACGGCAGGAAGCACCACTCATGCAACAGGCCGTGGCCCTGGCCCACAGCGTGCAGCAGCTGGTGCAGCTGGACTCACTTGCACGGAAAAAGACGCAAAACCAATCCCCTAGCGATACGGTAGCAGCTCCTAAACGCCGGGGGCCAAGATTGTAGTAGTTAGTTAAGATTCATGCGTTGCTGCACCTCCCCAATGGCCGCGATGTAACGGGTGAACAGGTCGAGTGCACCCCGACGGGAGGTAGTTATCACCTCATACACGCCAGTGCCGGAACGGAAGACATACTCGGAATAGGCACATTTAGGAATCTGGCGGTTGTTGTTGAAACGCCGGTCAGGAGAACCGCTTTTGTTCACGTAGCGCCACGTATGGCCAACAATTGTCGCATCCGAAGGAACGCTGCCATCTTCAATGAACGTAGAGTCCCGCGAGATAAGGTGAAGATTTTTATAGAAGACGGCCGCGAACTGGTTGTTGCGACGAATGACCAAGCGTTCAGGAAAAAAGTATAGTTCAGTGTTGCGCAGCCCCAGATACGGAATGGGAACATTGGTTTGCAAATGACGGGTGGGCTTCCGGTTCAAGGATACGCCCCCAAGACCGATGCGCGAAATGGCATTACTGGCCCCGGCATTGCGCCGTCGGTCGTTGATACGTTCGGAGTGTAGGTACTGCCAGACCCTGTGCGAGTTGGAAATCTGACCAAAGGCTTTCAGAAAGTCGGCGTGTACCTGGGCTAAATCGTCGTTGAACTCATAGTTGATTTCCAGTGTCAGACGCCTTTTGTCAATCCGCGCCAGGTATATGTAAGCGGCTAACACAGCCGCCAGGCAAAAGGCCAGACCAGTCCAGAATAAGCCAGGCTGCTCGTCTAAGCGCAGGTATTGTTTGACTTCCGGAACGCGTGCAATACGGGCGAATTTCTTGGAAACGTACTGCCCAGTCGACACCCCATACCAGTGGTTCATGGTACTGTCAGTAAGGGGGAGCATGCTACCGTAAATCGCCGAGCCGACTACGGGAGCTTCCGGGTCGGGCTGCTGCCGAATCTTGATGCCACTGGAAGCGGTGATTTCCACCTTCGGGATGATGGTTTCCTCCGTGCGCGTGACTTGGCCGAAGTAGCTGAATAAGCCAACGCCTAATAGCAGGGCTAAGGCCAGCGTACCCCACTTGGCAAATGAAATCTTGGCGGCTTTCTCGGTTAGCTCGTTGATGAAGTCCTGCGAGTCAACGTCGCTGAGCTGGGTTATCTCATCGGAGGTAATGGTATGCAGGTGCCCCTGAGCCGTAGGCAGCGGCGCGGGTGGATAGGACGGGCTGTGAGGGGTAGTGTGCTGTAGGTATTTGCGGTACTGAATGCCACCAGCCCCCAACGAAACGTAAGTTCCTCGCTGATTAACACCAATCCTGGCGCCTTTCACGCCAGCAGAGTAGCCAATGCCCCGGGTAGATAAATTGACCCGCATAGGGCCGAAGCTAATGGATTTGCGAAACGAGAATCCCATGGATAATGGATAAAAAGTCTATTCGCAATATACACGGGTCAAGGAATGTCCCAACTCACTTCTTGCGAGGAAATTAGGAATGCAGCCACAGTCGATTTATCTCATGGTAGTCCGTGTGGCACGTGAGCTATCAAACTCTAAATTGCGCGTTGATTGCCTGCATTCGTTACATGAAGATTCTCCAGCCCCACCAAATCAGCAGTGAAGTATTAGAGGTGATTCACTCCGCCCAGCAGTACTTAATCCTAGTGTCGCCCTACGTAAAACTAACCCAGTGGCAGCAGCTGGCCGCAGCCCTAACGGCAGCCAAAGGGCGGGGAGTACGGATTGACTTTTTCGTGCGTAACGACCCCGATAATGCGGGCAGTTGGGAGCAGGTGGAGGCGCTGGGGCTGAAAGCGCGGCTAGTAAGCAACCTGCACGCAAAGTTCTACTTCAGTGAAACCAGCGGAGTTATTTCCTCCATGAACTTACTGGCCAGCTCAAACAGCAACTCCATCGAAATTGGCTGCAAACTGGAAACGCAGACGGAGTTGGACGAACTCAAAAGCTTTGTGAAGCGCTTCGTGGTGCCGCACGAAATGACCGAGCGGCCAACGGAAGCCGACCTATACCTGACCAAGGAGCGGTTCAGCGTGGCTTTGGAACACTACATTGCCGACCAGACCCGGCGGGACGCGCGGGTGACCTTCCAGAAGGACGAATTCGAAATCCGCGCGGTGTCGAACACGTTCTTCTTGTACGTGGACAAGGCTACGAATCGACTTTTCCTAAGTGCCATTGTCTCGGAAGCTGAGGCCAGCGTGTTTGAGGCGCGGCGCTCAATGTTCTTCACGTCTCCAGCTTTCCGATATGAGTTGGACAGAGGCGATCGAGGACACTATAGTATGGTGGAAGGCGCTTATCAGCCCCGGTTGTCAACAGCATACCTAGATAACCTACGACTGCCTGAAAAGAAGCAATTGATAGCGGAGGTAATGACCTTTATAAAGAGCGTCCGAGCTTTTAAGGACGCTTGACAACGATGTAGTTGTACTTCTCTACAGGATATTGGGCCTTGGTGCGTTCCTGCGAGTTAGGCAAGCCTTGGTTGTCTTAGTACCCATACGCTGTGCGTGTCAGCTAATGTCGTCTTCCCCTGCAGTGCCATACTGGTCATAGCAAGCAAGTAGCCAAGCCGGTTATGCCCTTCTATCAACTGGTGTGGCGCCATCAGTTCCTTTTCAGGAGGTAATGCGCCCAGCGATGCGACGTCCAATACTATTGGTGGGGTGCGCCAGGTACCACGTTCTTTCCAATGCAACACATCTCGCTGAGTGCAGCAAAACTCGTCGAATTCCCGACACCGTTCCCGCGTTTGAACGCAATCTCGGTAATCTTCCACTACGTAAAGATTCACCAAATCCTGCGTAGGCCATCGCTCTAAACTGAATTGCAAGGTGTCATAGTCCAGCCAAGCGTAGTTGCGACGGGTAACGTACTCGCCTTGCAACCCGTGGATCCATTGTTGGAGTACCTCTCTGGGGACGTTGGGCACTAAGGGGTGAACGCGTTGGTAGTACGCCTCAAAATCCCATATGGTATGCTCTGTTGGCAAAGCAGCCATTCGTTTCCACGATAGGGAGAAATCTTTAGGCTCTCGCATTAGACCTTTTCGTGGATCAGATTTTGGCAGCGGCCGACCGTTAGCTCTGGGCTACATGAATTGAAGTGGTCTATAGATTACGCAGAAAGTCTAGTTCCGACAGAATTTCCAACGGAGCCCCCTTTGCGATGAGCTTCACCGCTTTCTCTTGCTTACTGCTCATGCCGTCATCCCCGACCACACGGTAGTCCTGCTGGCCTACCACCAGGAAGGAAGTATCTTTAGTGACGCCGTTACTATTAATCCCGCCGATGTCAGCAATGAGCTGCTGCGCGCTAGCACGCTGCATGGACGAGAGCGTGCCGGTGAATACCACGCTGCGGCCATAAAACAGGTTATCCGGTTTATGCTTAGCAGGGTCCCCCTTAATCAGGCTGGGGTCTTTAGAAGGATAGATACGCCGCGTTATGCAGGGGTGGTAACCGTCGGGATGCAGCTGGCCAATGGTAGTTAGCAGCTTCTCCGCAAAGTCGTCCCGAGATGTTACACCGGCATGGGCAAAGGTTTTCAATGCTAGTTGCGCGCAAGCATGAGCATCACTAGCCGCGCGGTGATGTTGCAAGGGGATGCCGTGGAATTTACACAGCGTACGCAAGTCATAGGCGGGTAAGCCAGACCATACCTTCTTCGAAAAAATATAGCTACAGACGTACTGCAGCGACGGAAAAGGCAATTCGTAGGCTTCCATCGTTCGGCGCAGCACGCTGAAGTCAAAGCCTGCGTTGTGAGCCACTAACAACTGACCTTCCAACAGTGGCTGCAATTCGGGCCAGAGTTCGGCCCAAGTAGGCTGGTCGGCTACATCGGCAGGTTGAATGCCGTGGATGGAGATGTTAAACGAATCAAAATAGGGATACGAAGGAGGTTTTACCAACCAAGACCTAGTACTGGTTACCTGGCCGTCTTCCACGAAAGCTAAGCCTACTTCGCACGCACTGTCGCGGTCAGCCGTCGCGGTTTCAAAATCAATAGCAATAAACTTCATAAGCAGTCTGAGATAGCCAGAAAATAGTGGCAGAAGCGAAGCAAATTCAAGGTGAATATGCAGTTTTAACCTCTGTTTTTACAAATAAAACGGGCACATTTTCATTAGCCACATGGCTAGGATGCCGGTGCTGCTTTGGCCAAGCTGGCGAGTTGCTGCTTTTCCCAGGATGTCCCTATCACTTGGCTTCTTTCTGGGCCAAATAACTTATTGGCAATGGGTTCAACAGCAGCCCACGCCTGCGATGGATCCACGATATTGTGGTGTGCAAGCAAGAGTATTTCCCCGCGATTCAAAGCAGCCACCTTCAGCAAAGGAAGCGCCGAGGCTGGCAAGCCAACTTCTAGGCGTGTGGTTAACAGATTCAGAGCATCGTCTTCCAGCAGCACCATGGGGTGAAGGGCTTGCACAATGGGCACAACCGAGCGAAAATGGTAGCGCGTTGCATCCACAATGCGACGCACATCTCCGTAGCTAACCGGCACGAAGGGGGAGTTAGTATACGCTTGCTCCAGGTCTTCCAAAGAATCGCCCTGCAGCCATGCCTCTACTAGCAAGGCTCGCTTCGCCCGTCGTAAATAGGCCACTTGGTCTGGCAGAGAGATTTGGTACAACTGCACCAAGTCGTTGCCAATTTTGTGGGCTGCATGATAGGGCCACGTCTTCTCTTTATTTCCGTTTTTGAATAGCGGCGTGTAGGTGTCATCAAGTTCCGGCAGCGCTTGCGTAAGAGCCAACAGCCGTTCCAGCGAAACGGTAGCTGGGTTCAGCTTTTGCAGCAAGTGCAATAGGCGCAAGATAGAGTCAAACGAGAGCGAAGAATTGGCACAGGCAAATCCAACGAGAGTTAGCTGTAGCATAGAGCCTTCTTGCTCCACAATACTGGCCCTAATCAGCGAAATGATGATGTTTTCAACCTGTGCATCCATCTGGGGACGCCAGTCGGGGTTGTTGCGGCCCGCAATGTATCCCCCGTAAGTGTTGGCCAGCAGCGTGGCTACTTCCCGGCGGCCAACTCGCGAAATCTGAGCCAGCAGACGCAGTACCCATGTGGACAGATTGCCGTTGGAAAATGAAGAACGCAATGCTTCTGGCTGCCCAAGAACGTAGTGCTGAAACAGTTGCCTCCGCTCCATGGGAGTGTTAGCCACGATGAACGATTGTCCACGTTCGTTATAGCCCAGCCGGCCAGCGCGGCCTACCATGTTTTTGTATTCAGCAATGGTGAAAGGCTTCTGGTCTTCCCCAAGGAATTCTGTTTCCCCTAGAATTACTGCCGAGGCCGGCGTATTGATGCCAGCTGCGACAGTGGTAGTAGCCCCTAGCACCCGCACAGGACCCTGCTGGTCACGAAAAGCGCGTTCGACCACTTCCCGCTCTTCCCGAGATAGGTTACTGTTGTGAAAAGCAGTACCTCCCCGTAGGCAGTCGCGCAGCCTAGTAGAAGTAGAGGAGCGGTCTTGAGCAGGCAATGCCGCTATCACCGCATCCGCACTAGGTAAACCCAAGTCCTTGGCCAGGTAGCCCGCAACGCCTTCAGCTTTGCCACGAATGTTGCGGAATACAATAAGTTTAGCCGTCGGCTGCTGCGCAAGCAAAGCCTGTGCTAGGGGCACTATCACGTCCTGCGTGCTGGCTTTATCGCGGCGTATCTGCACGGCATGAGCAGACAGTAGCTGCCGTTTCTGCTGGAGCCCGGTGTCCGGATCTACGTACTCAAAAACGCCCGAGCGGTCAATAACACCTTCCTCTAAGGGAACGGGCCGCCGGGTGGTAATCATTGCTTGGCAGCGCAGCCAATGCTCAAAGCCATTAGTGTTGCCGATAACGGCCGACAAGGCCACAAGCTGCGGGGTGATACCACGTTCGCGAGCAGACAGAATGTAGGTCAGCAACAGTTCAACGCTGATACCTCGGCTGGGGTCAGTGATAAACTGCGCTTCGTCCACTACTACCACTCCAATGCGGTTCAACGCGCCCTGGTTTTTAACCACCAGGTTTAGAAACATCTCATAGGTAAGCAGAGCAATGTCATACTTACCCCGCACAAAGGCATTGGTAGCGTCTTGGTAGTCTCCAGTGCACCGAACCACTCTTAGGCCCAACCGCGTGCCATAAAAGTCAGAAAACTGTTCATACTTCTCATTGGCCAACGCCTTATAAGGTACCAAAAAAACAGCACGCTGGGTACTCACAGCAGCCTTGACAGCAGCCAGTTCTCCGATAAAGGTCTTGCCGCTGCTGGTGGGGGCTACAACTAGTAATGATTCACCGTCTAGTATCCGATAATCGTTGACCGCGCCCAGTTGCAGCTCGTTAAGCCCTTGGGAAAACTGTTGGTCCCAGAGTTGAACAACCTCTTCGGGTAAGCCGAAGCCCATTAAGTCCTGAATGTTTTCCGAAACCTTCAGTCCGGTTTGTTCAGGAAAGGCTTGGTAGTAATGTCGTCCGGCTTGTAGCGGGGGAATGGTAAAGCCCCCGTCTATATCTCCCACCCATTTGGGGGTTTGAGTCAGGCCCAGTCGTTGCGCCTCGGCACGTACCCGTCCGGCAACTTCAGCCATCAGACCTCCTACCTCTACTGGACCAGTAGCAGCACGTAGCGCCGCAGTCAAGGCCGAAGTCAATAGACCATGGCCCGCAGCCTCCCAAGCTTCTTCATCAACATTAGCTGCGGCTAAGAGCATACGCCCACGGCCGGAAAAAGCCGATTCCAAAGAAAATCCACCGCCGCGTGGCTGCAGACCATCTTCTATCACCTTGGCCGGCGCCCCACCACTGAAACAGCAGTCGAGGACTAACAAAATATGGCGAGCCTTACTTTGGCGAAACCGTGTGGCCAGATCTGCCATAGATACCGTTGTCCCCGCCAAGTCCTCTATGTTGGTATCATGGGCTACTAAACGGTGATTATGAGTGCCGTGGCCAGAAAAAGTTAGTAGTACCACATCATCATCCGTCGCGGCATCCAGCGTCTGAGTAAGCAACTCATCAATACGGGACCGAGTAGCCTCCTCATCTACAAGCAACATTGGGGTGGCGTCAGGAAGTGTGTCTTGCCAAAGTGACCACAAAGCTGTGGCATCCCTACGGGCGCAGCTCAGGTCGGAAATGTCCGGGTCAGAATGGCGGTTGATGCCAATAAATCCGGAAAGAAATCGAGCGGCCATGAGCTATTGTAGTTGAGGTTTATTTAATGGTTTATCGCCATAGAAGGCTATGACAACGGCAAGGATGGAATTCCTCTCACCTTGAAATGGAGATTAGTGTACTTTACGATAAGCCTGTACCCATCTCTATACTCTACTAAAGAAGATGAGAGAGTTCGCTTTTTAAAGGTCCCTTTCCTTTCATGCTCCTTCATACTACTGCATAAAGACTGAGGTGAGGTCTCGCAACTGCTGCATCATGCTGTCCAAGTTGTCGTGCCGCTTGTCACTTTCTCTGACTGGCCTTCTTATAGCAGCGGGGGGATAAAATTACTCTAAGCCGTTTCCAGTGGTTTTCGCAGGCTGCGCAGCCCGTTGGGCTGTACTTCTACCTGGCGAGGAAAGGTGTACTTGCCCAACCGGTTGATGTGCTCATAACGGGCGGGCGAGAGCCGGGCCAAGTCTTCGTCGCGCACCTCCACGCCCTCCGCCCGTAGCGTCTGCACCACCTGCTGCAGATAGACCGTGTTCCAGAGCACCACCAGGTTGGTGACCAGGTTCAGGGCGCTGACGACCTCCTGCTGGGCTTCTTCCTGCTTGCGGCGGATGAGCCCGTCGCCCCCGAACCAGAGGAACACCCGCATCGCGTGCAGCTGCTCGCCCTTGTTGAGCTGCACGTGAATCTTGCGCCGCAAGGGCTGATGGAGCAGGTAACGCAGGATGAAATTGGTTTTGATGAGCCGCCCGTACTGCTGCAGCACGTAGGTCAGGTTGTGCTGGCGCGGGTAGGCCTGCAGCTTGCTAATGAAGAGCGAAGCCGTCACGTAGCCCAGCTTGAACGAGCCGGCCACCCGCAGCAGGTCGTCCAGGCGGGCCTCGATGTAGCCGGGCTGCACGTGGCCGGTGAAGTGCAGGCCCGGGTAGCTCAGCTCCCGGCCCCGGATGCGGCAGAGCTTCTGGTCGCCGATGTCGCGCAGACGCGGCGAGTATTGCAAGCCCAGCAGGTCAAAGAGCCCGAAAATCAGGTCCGTGTAGCCGTGTGTGTCGGTGGCATGCTCGAGGATGACCACGTCGGTTTCGTTGCCCAACACTTCATCCAGCACGTAGGTCGCGTCGCGCTCGGTGGCCGGGATGACTTTGCTGCCGTACTGGGCGTAGTGGTCGGCCGTGTGGGTATAAAACGTAACGCCGCGGCCGTAGCCGAAGTAGCGCGGCAAGGCTTTGGCGTTGCGCACGGCTCCGCTGACGGGGAAGCGCTGCCCGTCCGAGGAGGACAGGCCGCCCCCGCCCCAGTGCCGGGCCAGCCACTGGCGGTGCTGCTGGTTGACCACGCGGGTGGTGGCCGCCCGCAGCGGCTGCTCGTGCAAAAACTGGTGGGTAGCCCACCAGACCGTTTGGTAGTCCAGCCCCGTGCTGCGGGCCATGTCGGACAACGGGATGTTGCAGGCGGCCGCCAACAGGGCGGCGTACACCGGCTCCGGGTCGTCAACAGTCCCAGCCGATGCCTCGCGCAGCAGCTCCGAGAAACCGGTCCAGCCGTCCACCTCGACCAGAATGTCGGTCAGTTCGACCACCGGCATGCGGGCGCGAATGTGTTCGTCCAGCACCCGGAGCGAGTCCGGCAATTCCTCAGCCTCCAGCGCCGTCACCACCAATTCGCCCGCTTCCAGGCGTACCTCGCCGCCTTCGGCCAGCAGGGCCGTCACCTGCGGCAGCAGCGCTTCGAGTTCGGCCAGGCGGGCGTGCAGGCGCTGACGCGGGTCCTCCGGTAACCCCAGCTGGCGCAGCACCTCCCCGCGCAGGCCGGGCCACTGGGCGGCCGGAATCAGGTAGCTCTCCAGGTCGGCGTATTTGCGCGAGCCGGGCACGAACACGTCGCCCGAGCGCAGCCGCTCGCGCAGGGTGGCCAGCACGCACAGTTCGTACGGCAACCGTTCCGGCACCTGCTGCGGGTGCACAAACCCGTGCCAGGAAGGCGTGATGAAGTCGGTTGGTGCATCGGCCGGCAGCTTGCGCCGCGCGCCGGTCTGCAACTCCACCACCAGGGTCAGGGCCTCGGCGAACCGGTCGCCGGCAAAGGCGCTGGCAAACGAGACCTGCCGCAGCAGGTTGGCCGAGAACTGCTTCAGGTGCGCGTAGCGCCGCAGCAAAAACGCCAGGGGCGAATCGAGGCGGGTGTCGCTCAGGGCATAGTAGGCCTGCAGGGCCTGCTCGACCTGCTCCCGCGGAATAGTCTCAAACACGGCTTCTCGCACCAGCCCGGCCGGGATCTGCTCGTCGACGACCGTGCGCGCCACCTGGGCGAAGACGCGCAGGGCCGTTTCGCGGGCCTGGCGAATGGCCTGCAGGTGCGCCTCGTGCTCGCGTTGGGCCTTGCGCTGAGCCCCGGCCCAGTAGTCGCTGAACATGGTCAGCACCGCGTCGAGCACGTCGCGGTAGGATTCCAGCACGAAGGCGACCAGCAGCGGGTAGCGCTTGGCCGGCGCGTAGCGGCCGATGGCCTGGCTGGTGCGGTGGCGCGCCCGGTGGGCCAGGCGCTTGCGCCGGTTGGCGTTCAGCCCGCCCGTGTCCCAGTCGGCCAGGCCCAGCTGGTGCAGGAAGTCCAGCTTGGCCAGGGCCTGGTTGATGGCCGCAGGCGTGTTGGCCGTCGCCGGCTGGCACAGCCAGCGGTGCGGCGTGACGCGCAACGCCGGGTCCACCGCCAGCAGCGCGTCGAGCCGCGCTTCCACCGCCGGCGTGAGCAGCGGGCCCAGGCGCTGGTACGTCGCCGCGTCGGTTTGCAGCAGGGCCTGGCTCACCAGCAGTTCCAGCACCGAGATGGCGGGCCGCAGCAACCGGTCCTGGTGCAGCTTCTGACAGGCGGCCTGCAAGAGCAGGCGCGGCTGGTCGTGCTCCAGGGCCCGTTCCAGCAGCCACGCTTCCAGGCCGGGGCTGTCCAGGGGCTGCCACTTGCGGTAGCTCAGGTGCCGCAGCACCAGCTGCAGGTGCTCGCTGCGGGTGGCGGCGCGCTCCCCATAGGCGGCTAAGGCTTCGGGGGCGATGCCCAGCTGCTGGCCGACAAAGGCGGCCACTGGCGCTGGCACTTGCTCGAACCAGTCCTCGGGCAGATAGCCCATCAGGCGCACCAGGCCCAGCTGCACGGCGCAGCCCAGGCGGTTGCCGTCGCGGCGCTGGCGCTGGATCAATTCCCGGTCAGCCGCCGTCAGGTGAAAGTGCTGGCGCAGGTCCGATTCGCTGAGCGTAGCCGGCACCTGCTGGTAGCTCTGCCGTTCGGGCGCGGTGAGGAAAGGCAAAATCATGCGCTGGGGCGTGGGTCAAAAAGCCATGGCTTTCCGAACCCGGCGTCCCCGAGCCCCGCCTCCAGGACAAGTGGTCGAAAAGACGGGGCCAGAAAGTCGGGCCAAAAATAAACGGCGGGTTATCTTTGTGAACCCGGCTTTTTGACCCGCATGAACAAAACCTTCGGCTACGCCCGCGTTTCCACCCTCGACCAGAACCTGGACACCCAACTCGACATCCTCACCAAGGCCGGGTGCGACCGCATCTTCCAGGACAAAATCACGGGCATGAGCCTGCAACGACCCGCGCTCGACGAGCTGCTGGGCTTGCTGCGCGAAGGCGACACGGTGCTGGTGGCGCGCTTCTTCCGCCTGGGCCGCAGCCGCGACCACGTCATTCA
>NZ_CP032319.1 GCF_003574965.1 Hymenobacter oligotrophus
TCGGGCAAGACCATCGACTTCACGCCCACGGAATTTGAGCAGCCGGCCCCCGCTGCCATTGAAACCCTCGACGACAACGCTAAATAACGCCCGCTCCCATGACCAAGAAAACCACCGAAACCAAAGAAGCCGCGGCCGAGCGGCGCCAGCGTGAACTTGCCGCCCTCACCTCGGGCGTTGCTGCTTTCAGCTTGATGGGCGACGCCCCCCGGCCAGTGGCGCCGGCACCGGCGCCCGTTGAAGCACCCGCACCTGCAGTTGCGGAGACACCTGCCGCGCCGTCGACGCCTTCCGCGGCTGAAGTCGCTCCGCCCGCTGCGGTAAAGGAACCAGAGGGAAAAAAGGCGACGCCTGCGTCAGAAGTGGCGGCCGTACCCGTGGCACCCGTTCAGGCGGTAGAACCCGCAGTGGCGCCGTCACCGGTAGGGGAGGAGCCCCGCTCGGCTGCCCCTGCGCCACTGCCTTTGTCGGCTCCGGCCAGCGCGCCGGAAGAGGAAGATGGGGAGGAAGCCGAGGAGGAGTTGCCCGTTGCCCCGCCGGTCGCGGCGGGTGGGGAGCTTGACCTGGCGCAGCTGTTCGTGCCTTCGGCGGAGAAGAAGACGACCACCCTGCGCATCACGGCCGACCACCAGCAGTATTTCACCCAGCTCGGCTTTATCCTGGGCGGGGGGGCGTCGGCCCCGGATATCATTCATAACATCCTCAGCCGCTTTCGAGAAGAGCACGAAGCGCAGCTGCAGAAAGCAATGAAAAAGCAGATTCGCCAGATGATGTCACCCAAAAAATAGGGCAGCGCTGGTATCCCAGGGCTATTCCATACGTATAGCGGCCGGCTCACCTTCTGTGGTTGAGCTGGCCGTTCCGTTTCCCGCTCTGGCTTTTTCCCAATACTCCACTCAACAGTGGGGGAGGGGAGAGGCTCTACTACCACCCCGCTATGTCTACACAAACCTTATATCCATTACTACCTTACCTACAATTCGTTACCGCGTGAAGGGCGGTGCTATCTGGGCCGTGCTCGGCCTGCTACTCATCAGCCTTGGTGCCCGGGCCAACAACCGGACGCCATCCTCCACTAGGACGCCCAGGACGCCGCAGACCATCGACTCGCTGCGGGCCTTGGTGCGCCACGCCCCGCTGCCGGACTCAACTCGCTTTCAGGCGCTGCTGGCTTTAAGCGATAAGCTATTTGCCCAGGATGTGACCGAAGGTCGCCGGGTAGGGGAGCAGGCAGTAACGTTTGCTCGCCGCCGGTTTGACTGGTCGGGGGCAGCCGACGCCCTGTATCAGCTGGTGGTAAACTGCGAGCGGGCCGCCGACTACGTGGCCGCCATGCACTACAGCCAGCA
Source organism: Hymenobacter oligotrophus (assembly GCF_003574965.1). Taxonomy (NCBI): domain Bacteria; kingdom Pseudomonadati; phylum Bacteroidota; class Cytophagia; order Cytophagales; family Hymenobacteraceae; genus Hymenobacter; species Hymenobacter oligotrophus. The sequence goes on from NZ_CP032319.1 coordinate 1,350, forward strand.
GGGGGTGGAGCTCACCCGCGCGCACCGGCCCCGCGACCAGTGGCGCTTCACCCAGTGCCTGGGCCTGGTAGCCGTGGATACCAAGGACGCGGCCGGTGGCCTGCGCTACCTGCGCCAGGCGTATCGGCAGCAGGCGGCTACCCCCTCGGTAGGGCCTCGCGAGCGGGGTGGCCTGCTGCTGAACCTGGCCAATACCTTCCTCGTGCTGCAGCGCTACGACTCCGTGCTCCACTACGTCACGCGGGCCCTGCCCTACATGCAGCGGGCGGCCGACGCCCGGGGCCTGGGCTACGTGTACCAGTTTCGGGGCGAGGTGTACGCCAAGCTGACGCCCCGCTCGCGGGCCAGCCTGGCGGCTGCGGCCACGAACATGCAGCGGGCCCTGCGCATCATGCAGCGCTACCGCTACCAGCCACAGGCAGCTAGTTCGGCGCTTTCGCTGGCGCGGGTGTACCGCCTGCAGGGCCGGCCCCGGGCCGCCCAGCGGACGGCGGAGCTGGCCTTAGCCCTGGCCCGCGCGGAGAAAATGCCCGAGTACGAAGCGGATGCCCTCTCCAGTCTGGCCTGGGCCTATGCTGACCAGAAGCGTCCCGCTCGTGCGGATGAGCTCGACGCCCGGGCCGAGGATTTGCGCGACTCCCTCTTCAACGGCAACAAGGCCCGCGCCCTGGCCCAGCTGCAGGTGCGCTACGACGTGCAGCTGCTCACCGAGCAGAAAAAGGCGGCCGAGTTTGAGCAGCGTAGCCAGCGGGCCCAGCTGCACTCGCTCTGGCTGCTGCTGGGCGGCCTTGCCACGACTGTGGGCGTGGGTGGGGGCCTGTACTGGCGGCTGCGGCGGCAGAAGGCCCTGCTGGCCCTGGCCAACCAGGCCAACTGCCGGGCCGTGGCCGAGAAGGAAGTGTTGCTGCAGGAAATTCATCACCGCGTCAAGAACAACCTGCAGTTGGTCAGCAGCCTGCTGGCCTGGCAGCGCAGCACCCTGCCCGACCCTTTGCTCCAGCAGGCCCTGGCCAGCTCGCAGGCGCGTATCCAGAGTATGGCCCTGGTGCACGAGTTTCTGTACCGGGCCGACAACCTCTCGCAGGTGCGCATGAATGAGTACCTGGGCGAGTTGCTGGAATCCCTGCACCGCTCGCTTACCACGCCTCAGCAGCGCATCCAACTAAGTAGCAGCCTGGCTCCGCTGGTCATGGACCCCAAAGAAGCCAGCGCCCTGGGTTTGGTAGTGAATGAGTTAGTGACCAACGCCTACAAGCACGCATTCCGGGACCGGGACCGTGGCAATCTGCACGTGGCGCTGGAACAGACCGCTGCCGGCTTCCTGCTCACGGTACAGGATGACGGGGTGGGCTTACCAGCGGCCGAAACGGCGCCCGAAACTCATTCGCTGGGCTTGCAGTTGGTTAATACCCTAGCTCGACAGCTAAAAGCCAGCGTGTCGACCGCTCCTCTTCTTCCCACGGGCACCCAGGTAATCGTGGCCAGCGTTTGACGCCGGCCCGTCGCCTCGTCCCTTATTCCACTCTATGGCTACCATCCTCATTGTTGAAGACGAACTGCTGATTGCCGCCGAGATTGAACGCGCCCTGGTCCGGCTGGGCCACACACCCCTGCCACCCGTGGACAACAGCGACGAGGCGCTGAGTGTGCTCGCCACCCAGCCCGTGGAGCTGGTGCTGATGGACATCAACATTGCCGGCGACTGCGACGGCATTGCGGCCGCGCTGCTTGTACGGCGGCAGTTTGCCGTGCCGGTGGTGTTTCTGACGGCCCGCTCCGATTCGGCCACCCTGAACCGCGCCAAGCTGGCCCAGCCCTACGGTTTCTTGGTTAAGCCATTCACCGATGATTCGCTGCGGGTGCAGATTGAGCTGGCCCTCTTCAACGCCTACCAGGCCGGGCCGGTGGGGCCGGTGCTGGACACGGCCGACGCCGGCACGGAGGTACTGGGGTCCGCCGAGCGCTGTCCCAAGTTCAAGGACTACCTGTTCGTGCGCAAAGGCTCGGGCCACGTGAAGGTGCTGCTCAGCGACATTCTCTACTTCGAGGCCCTGCAGAACTACGTGCGCCTGCACACGGTGCGGGAGCGGTTTGTATTTGACTCCACCCTCAAGGAGCTGGAACAGAAGCTGCCCGACCAGTTTTTCAAGACCCACCGCTCCCACATCGTAAACCTGGACCACGTGCAGGCCTACGAGGAAAGTAGTGTGCTGCTGGGCAGCGAATACGTGCCGGTGAGCCGCTCCTGCAAGGATGAGCTCAAGAACCGCATTCACTTAGTCGGTTAAGCCGAGATAAGCTTGTATTTCGGAAACGGTGCTCTTGGCCGAGCGTCCCACGCCGATGAGAGTCGCCGAAGCAAAGCCCGTCCAGCTGCCGTAGCCGACCAGCCACAGGCCGGGCACAACGGTAGCGCGGGTGCCTTCGGTGGCTACGCGGCCATCGGGCTGCACCACGCCAAGCGGCCGCAGGTGGCCAAGGGCCGGCCGGAAGCCGGTGCACCAAATCACGGCATCCGCCGGCTGCTCACGCCCGTCGGGCCACCGCACGCCGGTCGGGGTGAAGCGCTCGAAAGGGCGGACGCTGTGCAGTACCCCGCGCCGGCGGGCATCTTTTACGGTGTCCACCATGACAATGTCGCCCAGCGAAGCGGCGGGCGCGGTGTGGCCAGCGTGGTAGCGTTGGGTAGCCTGGGTAAAGAGTACCCGGCCGTCCACGTGATCGGGCAGGAAGCGTGGCTCCTGCTCCGTCACCCAGGTCGTGTGGGCAACGCGCGAGACATCGGCCAGAATCTGCGCCCCGGAATTGCCACCGCCCACGATCAGTACCTGCTGCCCGGCAAAGGGAGCGGCGTTACGGTACTCGGCGGAGTGCAGTTGGGTGCCCTGGAAGTCGGCCTGCCCCGGATAAGCCGGCCGAAAGGGTTGGCTCCAGGTACCCGTTGCGCTGACCACGGCGCGGGCTTGCCACTCACCCTGGTCAGTACGCACAAGGAAGCCGCTGGGTAGCGGCTGCACGCTTTCTACCCGCACCGGGCGCTCCACGGGTAACTGGTAGCGCTGTTCATAGTGATGCAGGTAGTCGACCGCGGCGTCGCGCGTGGGGTACGTGGCGTCGGCAGGCCGGGGCATGAGCCAACCAGGCAGCGAGCTGGCGTCGGCCGGGAGAAGAGCCGAAGCGAATCCCACCCGTGCTGCCAGGCCCCGCCCGGGGCCGGTTGTTCGTCCAGTAGCACGTAGGACAAGCCCGAGCGGCGCAGGAAATAGCCGAGCGCCAGGCCGCTTTGGCCGGCCCCAATCACCAACACGTCTACCGAAGCAGGCTGCATACGTAGGGAGGGCGTTATTCGGCCGGGACAAACTCCCGCTGTACAAACTCCTGCGCGTAGGCTTTCACCTGGTCGCGTACGGCGCGGAACTGCTGCAGCACCTCTTCTTCCGTGCCTGTGGCTTTGGCTGGGTCGGGAAAGTTATGGTGCAGCTTCCTGGCCGTTGAGGGAAATACCGGGCAGACCTCGTTGGCGTGGTCGCAGACAGTCAGGACGTAGTCGAAGGGCACGTGGGCATACTCGTCGACGTGGTTGCTGGTGTGGTGCGAGATGTCCACGCCGTCCTCGCGCATGACCTGCACGGCCTGCGGGTTCAGCCCGTGGGTTTCAACGCCGGCCGAGTACACGTTGGCCGCGTCGCCGAGCAGCTGGTTCAGGTAGCCGTGCAGCAGCTGGCTGCGGCAGGAGTTACCGGTGCACAGCACCAGCACATTTTTCTTGTCAGACATGGGCAGCGGAAGTGATTAGCGGGGGGAGGGTGCCGAGTCGCCGTAGTAGCGGCGGCGAAACCAGAAGGCCAGATTGACCAGCGCAATGAGCGCGGGCACCTCAATGAGGGGCCCAATAACGCCGGCAAACGCCTGGCCGGAGTTCAAGCCAAACACCCCGATGGCCACCGCAATGGCCAGCTCAAAGTTGTTGCCGGTCGCGGTGAAGGCAATGCTCGTGTTTTCGGCGTAGCTCGCCCCGAGGTACTTGCCGGCCACGAAGCTGAGCACGAACATGATGCCGAAGTACAGGGCCAGCGGCAAGGCAATGCGCAGCACGTCGAAGGGGATGCGCACGATCAGCTCGCCCTTCAGGCTGAACATCACCACGATAGTAAGCAGCAGCGCCACCAGCGTGATGGGGCTAATGGCCGGCAGGAACACCCGCTCGTACCACGCGTCGCCCTTTAGCCGGCGAAGCACCAGGCGTGAGAGAAAACCGCCGGCGAACGGGATGCCCAGGTACACGAGCACGCTCTGGGCAATGTCACCAATACCGATGTTCACCGCGTACCCCTTTAGACCGAAGTAGGGCGGCAGCACCGTGATGAACAGCCACGCCAGCACCGAGTAGAACAGTACCTGGAAAATCGAGTTCAGGGCCACCAGCCCGGCGGCGTACTCGCGGCTGCCATCGGCCAGGTCATTCCATACGAGCACCATGGCAATGCAGCGCGCAATGCCGATGAGGATGAGCCCCATCATGTACTCCGGTTTGTCGGGCAGCAGCCAGATAGCCAGCAGGAACATCAGCAGCGGGCCGACCACCCAGTTCAGCAGCAGCGAGAGGCCGATGATGCGCGTGTTGCGGAAGACCTTGGGCAGCTGCTCGTACCGGACCTTGGCCAGCGGCGGGTACATCATCAGGATGAGTCCCACGGCCAGCGGCACGTTCACAGTGCCTACCGAGAAATAGTTGATGGCTTGCTCCACGCCGGGCACGAAGTAGCCCAGCGCCACGCCGGCGCCCATGGCCAGGAAGATCCACAGGGTCAGGCCCTGGTCGAGGCCGGAAAGCTTCTTGCGGGCAACGGCCACTGCCGACGCCGTAGGGGGAAGATTTGTCATGGCGGTTAAGTCAGCCCCACTTCGGCACTGCGACGCTCCAGCAAAAGCGTGTCGCGCCACTGACCACCCATCTTCCCGATTCGTTCGCGGCGTCCGACTAGCCGGAAACCGGTGGCTTCGTGCAGGCGGACGCTGGTCTCGTTCTCGGGGAAGATGCCGGCCTGCAGCGTCCACATGTCGTGCTGCTCCGACTCGCGTACCAACGCTGCCAGGAGCTGCCGCCCGACGCCCCGGCCCCGGGCCGCGTCAGCTACGTACACGCTCACCTCGCCCACACCGCCGTACACGCAGCGGCTCGACACGGGGGAGAGAGCCGCCCAGCCGAGTACCTGTCCGTTGTCATCGAGGGCGACGAGGCGGCTGTGCGGCAGGTGTCCTCGGTCCCATTCTTCCCAGCTGGGAGCCGACGTGGCAAACGTAGCGTTGCCGGTCGCAATGCCGGCTTCGTAAATGGCTTTGGCGGCCGGCCAGTGCGCCGGCGCGAAGGGCTGCAGGGTCATGGTTAGTTGATGAGAAGGGGGAAGAAGCGCAGAAGGCGAGTAGCAGCACCTAGCAGCACCCGCCGCCGGGCGTGCAGGCGTTGGCGGCCGGGGTAGCCGGCGTAGCATCGACCAGGGTAAAGGCCATCGGCGCGGTCGTCAGCATTTCAGCGGCTAGCGGCGCCTGCTGAGCAGCGGGCGCGATGCAGCACTGGCTGTTGCCGCTGGCCTGGTCGTACTCGGCCTGGTAGCGCGGGTCGTTGAACTCGGCGTCTTCGTGGAAGTAGTACACTTCCCACTCCACGCCGTCCGGGTCGTTGACCCAGAACTTATCCTGCTTGGCGTAGCAGCAACTGGTGCCCATTTCTTCGCGGGCTACCAGGCCGGCCCTGCGCGCTACCTCCAGGCGCTGCTCCATTTCCTGCACCGTCTCGACCTGGAAACCCAGGTGCCCGAAGTTGCTGGCCACGCGCTCGGGGTTCTGCACAAAGGAGATGATCAGCGAGGGCTTGTCGAGCACGTACTTCGCGTAGCCAGGCTTTATCTTGGTAGCCGGCTGTCCGAAGAAGGCCGTGTAGAAGTTCACCGTGGCGGTTAGGTCGGAGACGTACAGCGAGACGTGCATCCGGGGAAATACAGACGTTTCCATGCGATAGGCGAATTGAAAGGGTGAAATGAATTAGCAGCAGGAGCCACCGGGGGCGCAGGCCTCGTTGGCGGTCGATTCGACGAAGAAGGCCGTGAACTGCTGGTGCACCTGGCGCAGCAGTTCCGTGTTCAGGCAGTAGCAGACGGTCAGCCCATCAATCTCCCCGCGAATCAGGTCCAGCGCCTTCAGCTCCTGCAGGTGCTGCGAGACGGTCGTGCGGGAGAGCGGCAGCTCGGCGGCGATGTCGCCGGAAATGCAGGTCTTCTTCGACGCCAGCAGCTGAATGATGGCCACCCGGGCCGGATGGGCCAGCGCTTTGGCTACGCGGGCGAGTTGCTGTTGCTCCTCAGTGAAAGCGGCGGTCTTGGCGTACGTCATGGCAACTATGTAGTATGTCGCAATTATACGACATTATATGACGTATGTTTACGTCTCAGGCAGAATTTTCTTTTTCAATTCTCCGCTTGCGGCGTCCTGCATGTCGGCTGAACAGCAATTGACTGCCCGCTGCTGACAAGACGTAATCCAGGACACAAAGCTCATTTCAGGTTTAGGAGCCGCTTTATGGGTTCTACTCAGCTGCTATTCGTGTGGAGTCGGTGCACCTCACCACCCGATTTTAACCGTTCGTCAACTTTCTACTAATCGGGTTTCAGGGCCGGATAGGTTTGCACAAGTCAAACCTGCCTGGTTTGGCACGTCCACGCTCAGGTCGGCCGACCCGGGGTGCCACGCTTGATTCCTGCCGATGCTCAGTGCTTATTCCTGGAGCCAGTTTGGCCTGTTTATGCTGGTCGTGGTTCTGCTCTACTACCTGGTAGTCGGATTACTCTACTACCGCGCCGAACTCGCCCCGCTGCTCTCGCTCGGTAAGCGCGGCGGGGGCAGTACCCCGGCCCCCACCACGGCGCCGCCTGCCCTGGTGCGCCCGACCTCAGCCTTTACGCCACCACAGCCGGCCGCCGCCGAGGCAGCACCGGAAGCTGCGGCAGAGGAGGAGGGCGCCGCCGAGAACCTGCCCCCTACCACTGAAGCGGTAGTAGAAGGCCAGTTGCCCGCCTCCACCGCCACGGCTACCGGCCAGGACCAGAGCGCCGACGACAGCGCGCCGATGGATGCCGCTTCGGCCTCGGCCGAGGAGCAGGCCGCAGCCCAGGACCAAATCCGCACCGAAGCCCCCGACCAGGCTGATGAGCGCCTGGCCGAGCTGGTGCGGCGCGAAGCCCATGCCGAGGCGGACCCGGCAGCGGCAGCTGACCAACCCACCGAGCTCCTCGACGCCGAGCCCGCGCTCCAGCAGCAGCTGCCGGTGAGCTACGAGCCCCTGGCTTCATTCGAGGAGCCGGTGGCCTCCCCGCTGGACATCATCACCGCCGGGCCCGCACCGCAGCTGGTGGCCGCCGAATCGGTCAGCGAGTACATCGCCCTGCTGCAGGCGGGCCAGAACCCGCCCGCCCCGGCCGGCCTGCAGGGCAGCTGCCTGGCTGAGCAAATGGCCCAGCACCTGGAAGAATACCAGGCCGAGCTGGCCGCCCTGTTCGGAGCCGACGAGCTGTAGTGCCCGCCCCGCCCCTACCCACGTCTCATTCTTTCCCATTCGTATGAACCAGAAGCGTTTTAGTACCTCACTGGCCGTTCTGGCCCTGCTCCTTAGCTCGCACCTGCTCTACGCCCAAACCGGGGGCGGCAACGGCACGGCCGGCATCCAGGATGCCACTACTCAGGTTACCAGCTACTTCGACCCGCTCACCAAGCTCATGTACGCCATCGGGGCGGTGCTGGGCCTGGTGGGCGCCATTAAGGTGTACAGCAAGTGGAACTCCGGCGACCAGGACACCCAGAAAACGGCCGTGTCGTGGTTTGGCTCGATGATTTTCCTGGTCATCGTGGCCACGGTGGTGCGCTCGTTCTTCCTGTAAGCTCATAAGCCATGCCCGTCTACGACCTGAACCGGGGCATCAACAAGCCCGTCGAATTCAAGGGGCTGGTGGGCAGCAACATTTACTTCCTGGTGGCCGGCATCGGGCTAGTGTTTGCCCTGTTCGTGACCTGCTACCTGGCCGGCGTGCCGCTGGCACTCACCGTGCTGCTCACCTTTCTGGCCGGGGGCGGCATGTGGGCCGGGGTGTTTGCCCTGAACCGCCGCTTCGGCGAGCATGGGCTGATGAAAGCCGCCGCCCGCCGCTCCTCGCCCCGCTACATCACCAACCGGCACAGCCGCCTTTTCCAACGCCTCAACGAGGACCCGCCCGGCCGCGCGTAGCGGCCGGCGCGGGTGCTTTCACGCCTATGAGCAACAAGGTTCTGCCCTCCGTTTCCTTGGAATCCAAGCAGCCCATCTACAAGGTGGAGAAGGATTGCCTCGTCTCGAAAAACGCGGACGTGACGGTGGCCTTCCGGCTGGAGCTGCCGGAAATCTTCACCCTCTCGCGCGAGGACTACGCCCAGCTGCAAGCCGCCTTCGTGAAGGCCGTGCGCCTGTTGCCCGACCACTGCGTGGTGCACAAGCAGGACTGGTACGTGGAAGATAAGTACGCGCCCGGCTTCGAAGCCGAGCGCACGCTGCTCTCCGCGGCTTACGAGCGGCACTTCAACGAGCGGCCGTTCCTCAACCACTTCTGCTACCTCTACATCACCAAAACCTCGTCGGAGCGGCCTAACTGGGGCAGCACCTCGGGGCTGCTGGCCCGCCGCCACATCGTGCCCAAAGACATGCTCGACACGAAGGTGCTGGAAAGCTTCTTCGACAGCGTGGGCCAGTTCGTGCGCACGCTGGAAGGGGTGGGACCCACCAACGCGCCCTTTATCCGCTCGCACCGGCTCACCTCCGATGAGCTGGCCGGCACTCAGGAAAAGGCTGGGCTGCTGGAAAAGTACCTCTCGCTGGACCTGTCCGACCAGGCTCTGCAGGTGGACCTGGATTTGACCAACGGGCTGAAGGTGGGCCAGGAGTTCTGCCAGATGTTCTCGGTGGCCAACCTCGACGACCTGCCCACCTCGGTGGAAACCGACATCCGCTACGAGGCCTACAGCACCCAGTACTCGGACTTTCCCATCTCCTTTGCCGCCCCGCTGGGGCTGCTGCTGGGTACCAGCCACATCCTGAATCAGTACGTGTTTCTGGACAACACCCAGAAAACGGTGAAGACCTTCGAGCAGAAGAAGGACCGGCTCAACTCTCTCTCACTCTACTCCCGGCAGAACGCCATCAACGTGGAGTACTACCACGCCTTCCTCAACGAGCTGATTACCCATAAGCGCCGGCCGGTGCGGGTGCACTGCAACGTGCTGACCTGGGGCAGGAGCGAGGAAGAGTTGGCGGAAGTGCGCAAGCTGGTCAACGCCGCCTTTAATCAGATGAACTGCAAGCCCCGGCAGAACACCGTGGACATTGCCGCCCTTTACTGGGGAGGCATTCCGGGCAACGCCGGCGACTTCCCCTCGGAGGAGACCTTCTACACCTTCATCGAGCAGGCCGTCTGCTTCTGGGCCTCGGAAACCAACTACCGCTCCACCGGGGCCACCAAGGGCATCAAGCTCTCCGACCGCCTCACCGGCAAGCCCGTGCTGGTGGACATCTCCGATGAACCGATGAAGCGGCAGGTCATCTTCAACCGCAACAAGTTCGTGCTCGGCCCCTCGGGCTCGGGTAAGTCGTTTTTCACCAACCACATGGTGCGCCAGTACTACGAGCAGGGCGCCCACGTGCTGCTGGTGGATACCGGCAACTCCTACAAGGGCCTCTGCGAGCTGGTGGGCGGGGTGTACTTCACTTACGAGGAAGATGCGCCCATTGCCTTCAACCCCTTCCTGATTTCGGGCAAGCTCGACGTGGAGAAGAAGGAAAGCATCAAAACGCTGCTGCAGGCGCTCTGGAAAAAGGATGACGAGGCGGTCAGCCAGTCCGAGTACGTGTCGCTCTCGACGGCCGTGAGTTTGTATTACGTGATGCTCGAAGCCAACCCGGCTATTCAGCCCAGCTTCAACACGTTCTACGAGTTCGTGAAGGGCACCTACCGCAAGGTGCTGGAAGAGGAAAAGGTGCGCGAAAAGGACTTCGACATCGACAACTTCCTCTACGTGCTCGGGCCCTACTACCGGGGCGGAGAGTACGACTACCTGCTCAACTCCGACAAGGAGCTGGACTTGGTGCAGGCCCCGTTCATCGTCTTCGAGCTCGACAACATCAAGGACCACCCCATCCTGTTTCCGGTGGTCACGCTCATCATCATGGAAACCTTCATCTCCAAGATGCGCAAGCTCAAGGGGGTGCGAAAGATGATTTTGATTGAGGAGGCCTGGAAGGCCCTGACCACGCCCGGCATGGCCGCCTACATCAAATACCTGTTCAAGACGGTGCGCAAGTTCTTCGGCGAGGCCATCGTGGTAACGCAGGAAATCGACGACATCATCGGCAACGAGATTGTCAAGGACGCCATCATCAACAACTCCGACTGCAAGATTCTGCTCGACCAGCGCAAGTTCATCAACCGCTTCGAGGAGATTCAGGCCCTGCTCTCACTCACGCCCAAGGAAAAGGACCTGGTGCTAAGCATCAACCGCGACAACAAGCCCGCGCGGGGCCGCTACACCGAGGTGTTCATCTCGCTGGGCGGAGTGGTATCGAAGGTGTACGCCATCGAGGTGTCGAAGGAAGAATACGTGACCTATACCACCGAGGAAACCGAGAAAGTACGGCTGTTCGAGAAGCTGCGCCAGACCGGCGACATGCCCACAGCCATCAAGCTCTTCGCCGCCGAGCTGCGCGAAGGGTAGGGGGCTAAACATCAACAAAAGGGAAAAAACGATGCGCACGCTATTGCTTCACCTCGCCCTGCCGCTGGCCCTGCTCAGCAGCTGCGGCTCCGATACATCCCCGGCTGATTCACCGGCTGCGACGGCCCCGGCGGCCGGTGCCCCAGCACCCGCCTCGGCGGAGGTAGCCGCCGCGCAGGCCCTGGCCGACAGCCTGGTGGCCTTGCCCGCCGCCGAGCCAGCCGACAAGGCGGCGGCCCGGCACTACGCCCAGTTCGTGGCGGATTGGCAGGGCAGCGACCTGGACGCCTCGGTGAAGGAGCACCCGGTGGTGCGCAGCGGCTGGGCGCGCTACCGCTACGTGCTGCGCGCGGTGGCCCGCTCGCGGGGCCTGCCCCGGGTGCAGCCCGAAGACGTGGCCACCTGGAACGGCCTGGCGGGCCGCTGCGAGACGGTTGCCACGATGCTGCTGGCCCTGACGAAGGAGCCCAACGTGACGGCCACGCAGGCCCTGCCCACGCTGCTGGGCTTTGAGGGCGGCACGGGCCAGGCCCGCTTCGCCGCCGAGCGGCACCTGAAGTACCTGCTGCACCCGCAAACCCGGAATCAATAAGCCTCCCACCACGCAAACGCGCCGCTCATGCAGAAGAAAATCATCCTCCTCAGCCTGGCTCTGCTGGGCCTGAGTGCCACCAGGGCCTCGGCCCAACTGGTGGTATCGGCACCGCTGCTGGAAGGGCAAAGCGCGGTGCAGACCGGCCTGCAGAAAACCATGAAGGGGCTGGAAGCCGCGGCCAACAAGCTGGTAGCCTTCGGGGTGAAGGAGCAGGAACTCACCAAAACCTTTGCCCGCAAGAACCTGGAGCAGCATAAGGAGTGGTACGATGGCCTGCTCAAGGTCAGCGCCGCCGTGCGCGACTACCGCCGGGTGCGCTCCATTTACGCCAAGCAAACCCAGATTATTCAGCAGTACTCGGACGCCATCAACGTGCTGCGCACCTCGCCCTATATCACACCCCAGCAGCTCACGCAGATGACCAACGTGTACGCCCAGCTGCTGGGGGAGGGCGCCAATACCGTGGCCGACCTACGCACCGTGGTCAGCCCGGCCATGCTCAAAATGACAGACGCCGAGCGCATGGAATTCATCGACCAGCTGGACGCCAAAATCACCGACCAACTGGGCCTTGTCAGCTACTTCACCCGGCGCAACATGCTACAGCTGCGGGCAGCCCAGCAAATCGAGCAGGACCGTCAGACCCTGCTATCCTTCATGGGCGCCAGCGCCCGCTAACCCCACCCGCTGCCGATGAAAACTACCTCCTTTTTCGCGCTGCTGGCATTGCTGACCCTGGTGGCCCGGCCGGCGCGGGCCCAAACGGTCATATCGGCGCCCATCTCCGAGCAAATCTCGCGCAAGCAGATTCTCCACCAGGGCGTCTCGACCACGCTGAAGGGGCGGGCCAAGGTGCTGGCCGGCGACATCAAACAGCTCAGCACGGCCATCAAGGGCATCACCGACCAAACCCAGGCCCTGCACGCGCAGTGGTACAGCAGTCTGCTGCAAATCAGCGCCGGGGTGCGCAACTACCGCCGGGTGCGGGAAATATACGACGCCCAGGCGGCCATGATTACCCAGTTTTCCAGCGGCGTGACCGAGCTGCGCACCCGTGCCCTCACGCCCGCGCAGATCACCGAGGCCTCCGCCATGTACCAGGTGCTGCTGCAGGAAAACGTGTCGCTCATCACCGAGCTGGCCACCATCATGACCACCAACCGGGCCCAGATGACGGACGCCCAGCGCCTGAAGTTCATCAACCGGATTGCCGACCGGATGCAGCAGCAGCAGCACCTGATGACCTACTACACCAATAAATGCCGGGCCGTGGCCTACCAGCAGCAGCAAGCCCGGCAGGACCGGGCCTCGGTACTGGCCCTCATTGGGGCCGAAAACGCCCCCCGCTAGCGCCCCGCATCCTTTTCCCCACCGCATTTCCCGCTTGCCATGGACATGAACTCAATCACCATGCAGATGCTTCAGATGGAGCAGATGCTGGGCCGGCTCTACGACTCAATGCTGCCGCTGGTCGCGCAGTTCGTTACCCTGGGCCGGGCTGTGGGGGGTATTGCCGCCCTGATTTTCATCAGCTCCCGGGTGTGGGGCCACATTGCCCGGGCCGAGCCCATCGACCTGTACCCGCTGCTGCGCCCCTTCCTTATTGGCCTGGCCATCCTGCTGTTTCCGCAGCTGCTCGGCGGCCTGCGCGGCATCACGGGCGCGCTGGCTACCAGCACCGATTCGGTGCGCACCGACCAGACCGCCCGCATCGACCAGCTGCAGCAGCAAAAAAAAGCCTTGCTGGCCCGCCAGCCCGGCAACGAGTACTTCGCCACGGACGAGGCCTACGAGAAGCGGCTGGAGGAGCTGGGCGGGGCCACGGGCATGAGCAACCTGGGCCAGCAGGCCGCGCTGGGCTTCGACAAACTTAAGTACGAGGTCAAACAGGACTTTCGGGAATGGATGAAGAACACCCTGGAGCTCTTTCATATTGCTGCCCGCCTGCTTGTCAACGTGCTGGCCACCTTCCTGCTCATTGTGCTGTCGGTGTTAGGTCCGCTGACCTTCGGCATTGCCATTTTCCCGGGCTTTACCGGCTCCATTGCCAAGTGGCTGGGCCAGTTCGTCACCATCAGCCTGTGGGTACCGGTGGCCAACATCTTCGGGGCCATCATGGGCCAGTTTCAGGTGATGATGCTGGAAGCTGACATCGGCCGCCTCAACACCGGCGCCGGCGTCGACTCCGCCGATTTCGGCTACTTGGTTTTTCTCTGCATTGCTATTGCTGGCTACCTGGTCATTCCCTTCATCACGGATATGATGCTGGCCGCCTCGGGCGTGAGCGGCGTGGCCCGCGCCATGCAGGGGGCGCTGGTGGGCACCGCCGCCACGGCGGGCGCCGCGGCTGGTACGGCCACTCGCCTGGGCACGGCCCCGGCTGCCGTAGCGGCCGCCACGGGGCCAGCGGCCACCGACAACCGGTCCTGGGGTGAGCAGTTGGGCCACCGCGCCGGCACGGCCCTTCGGGAGCGGGTCTTTGGCCGCCGCTCCGCTTAAGCTCAGGCTACTCCATCTCCCACTAGCCCTTCCTAGCCATGTTCGCATCCCTGAAAACCATTGATTCCGCTTTCCAGCAGGTTAAGACCCTGGCCCTGCTCTTCATTGTGGCGGTGCTGGTGCTGGCCGGCACCATCGCCTACTTCGCGTTTCAGACCACCACCGCGGCCGCCAACCGCATCTACGTGCTGGAAGGCGGGCAACTGCTCACGGCCGGCGCCCGAGATGCGCGGGCCAACCGACCGGTGGAGGCCCGCACCCACGTCACGCGCTTCCACGAGCTGTTTTTCACCCTGGACCCCGACCAGAAGGCCATCGACAGCAACGTGAACAAGGCGCTGTACCTGGCCGACAACTCCGCGAAGCGGCAGTACGAGAACTTCAAGGAGAAGGGCTTCTACAACGACCTGATTGCCGCCAACATCAGCCTGGGAATGAGCGTGGACAGCGTGGTGATAACCAACTCGCGCCCGTTGGTAGCACGGTGCTACGGCCACCAGCGCGTCATCCGGGCCACCTCGGTGACCACCCGCAACTTCCTTTCGGAATGCTCGCTGCGCGACGTGACGCGCTCGGAGAACAACCCGCACGGCTTCCTGATGGAGAACTGGCGGGTTCTGCGCAACGAAGACCTCAGCACCCAGCCCCGCTAAGCCCCACCCGATGGAAACCAAACCGCACGACGCGCAATTTCTGCGCACCCGCAAGATGGCCACCTTCCTGCCGGTGGTGGTCGTCCCCTTCCTGGCTGTCATGTTCTACCTGGGCGGCGGGGGCCAGGGCGCGCCCGCCGAAGCCCAGAGCGTGCCGTCCGGCTTCAATACCTCCCTGCCCACGGCCGAGAAGGGCTCCATTACGGCCAGCAAGCTCGAAGCCTACGCCAGCCCGGTGGATACCCTGCGCAACCGGGGTCTGGTCGATGCCCGCCTCGATACGGCGGCCGGCTCGGGCCTGTCGTATTCGATTGGCGCCGACGGCAAGCCCGGCCCCAATGGGTCGGTAGATAAATCCGTGGTGGAAGCCCAGCAGCAGCTCATTGCCGCCCAGCAGGCCCAACTGAACGGCGGAACCACGCCCGGCACGGCGGTGGCCCCAACGACAGCGGCGCCTGGGTCACTCACTCCTCAGGAGCAGCTGGAACTGATGCGCAGCCAGCACGAACGGGAGCTGGCCGAGAAGGACGCCCAACTGCAGATGGCCCAGCTGCTGGCCCAAAGCAACAGCGGCGGGGGAGGGGTAGCCCGCCCGGCCGCGCCGACGGCAGCCAAGCCCAAGAAAAAAGCCCGCACCCGGGCCAAGGTGGTCGATGACGACGCCGTCGTTTCCCGGCTGGGCTCGAACGGCGCGGGCAGACGACGCACGGCCTCGTTCACGGGTCTGTATGACGGTCGGGCGGCCACGGAGGACGCCAACACCCTGCCGGCCGTTATTCACGAATCGCAGGAAGTCGTCAGCGGCTCGCTGGTGAAAATGCGCCTGACGGAGTCGGCCGTGGTCAACGGCCGCGCCCTGCCGGCCAACACCTTCATCTACGGCAAGTGCAGCCTGGCTGGGGAGCGGCTGAACATCAGCATCGAAACGCTGAAAACCGGCAATCGGGTCTTCCCGGTGGCCCTCGAAGTCTACGACGTGGACGGTTTGGAAGGCCTGCACATTCCGGGCGCTATTACCCGGGACGCAGCCAAACAGGCCGGCGCCGATGGCCTGAACGCCGCCGACGCCATGACCATGAGCGCCGACCCCACGCTGGCCGCGGCCGGCGTTGCGGTTACCGCTGTCAAGGGCCTCGGTCAGAAGAAAATCCGCCTGGTCAAAGTACGCCTGAAAGCTGGCTATCAGGTCATGTTGAAGATTGATAAATAAGCCACGCTATGCGAATCGTCCTTGCCCTCTGCACCCTGCCCCTCAGCCTGGCCGCAATGCCTGCCCAGGCCCAATCCACGACGCTGGCCAGCACCCGACCCATCGCCCCGGCCGCCGCGGCAAAGCTGTCGACCTATCCGCTGTATGTTTCGGACCAGAAAACGACTCACCTGGTCTTTCCCTCCCCGGTCACCTATGTCGATTTGGGCAGCGCCGGGCTGATTGCGGCCAAGGCCACAGGCTCCGAAAACATCGTGCGGGTCAAGGCTGCCGGCAGCGGCTTCAGCGAAACCAACATGACCGTGCTGACGGCCAGCGGCAAGCTTTACTCCTTCGTGGTGGGCTACCAGCGCAACCCGCGCCAGCTGGGCCTGGACCTGGGCCCGCCCAACGCGGGCCCGGCCAAGCTGCCCGTGCTCCCGCTCTACGTCTCGGACCAGAAAACCACGCACCTCGTGTTTCCCTACCCAGTCACCTACGTGGACCTGGGTAACTCGGGCATTCTGGCCGCCAAAGCCACGGGTGCCGACAACATCGTGCGCGTGAAGGCCGCCAGCAACCGCCTGACCGAAACCAACATGACCGTGCTTACCTCCGGGGGCAAGCTGTACATGTTCGTCGTCAACTACCAGCACGACCCCAAGGTGCTGAGCCTGGATTTGAGTACGCCGGCCAACTCCACCGCGCAGGCCGGCAGCGGCAGCGAGGCCATCCTGTCGAACACACCCATTCCGCAGGGCAACCTGGATGCATATTCCCAGCAGGCGCTGGCGCGCGGCGGCTCGGCGGCCAGCGACACGAAAAACCAGTTCAGCGTGCGCGCGGGCAGCGTGGGCTACCAGCAGGAAACCTTATTTTTCCCGCTGCACCTGCGCAACCGCTCCAACGTGACGTATGACGTGGATTTCGTCAAGTTTTACATCCAGGATAAAAAGGTGGCCAAGCGCACGGCTGAGCAAGCCATTGAGCTGACGCCCACCTACGTCTACAATGGCAACCTGAAAAAGATTGAAGCGGCCGGCAAGTTGCAGCAGGTGTTTGTGTTCAAGAAGTTCACCATACCCGACCAGAAAAACCTGGTTGTCGAGGTGTACGAGAAGGGAGGCGGGCGCAATATCAAGCTCAAGCTTTCCAACAGCGACCTACTCCGGGCCCGCGGCTTCCGTTAGCCCCTAATTAACACCCTGCATCTTGCTACGTAGCAGCTGAAATGCACCAAATCAGCGCCAGCTTGTTTACCCGGTAGAAGAAGGCAGGGCAAGCGACCAGCTCACTACTCACTCCAACCCCTACTGTTATGCGTATTCTGCTGCTTATCGCGCTGGTTATCTTTCTCTATTCATCCTGGGCACCGAGTTGGGGGGCTCAGGTGGCCACCTGGGGTCTGTTGCTCTATTTCGGCTACAAGTTCTTCCGTCTTTCCAGTTCCGTCATGCACCGGGCTTCCCGCAGCCCTCAGGACCGCTACGACCCACACAACCATTAGCAGCTTCACCCCGTGTGGCACTTCGCAAACACCCTCCCGTTGCCTTTAACAAGGTAGCAGGAGGGTGTTTCGGTTTTCTGCATAGTACTACCTGAGTCTGCTACTCACCGGAACACAACGCGTATTTTGTAATGTTTTGCAGTGAAAAAACTTTACAATTGGCGTATCTTTACCGGACGTAGCAAATGGAAAAAGCGACCAAATCCACAACCGCCCGCCAAAAAATACTCAACCGCCTGCAAAAGCTGGAGCCGGGCGCCCTCGTGCGCTACCAGGACTTTGCCAGCCTGGGCATCGCGCCGGGCACGGTGGCCGTGAACCTGAGCCGCCTGCGCCAGGAAGGGCTAGTGCAGCAGGTCACCAAAGGCACGTACCGGCTGCCGCTGCAAAGCCGGTTCGGCCCGGTCCCGGTTTCCGAGCAGCAGGTGCTGCAGGTGCTGCTGCAAACGCCCAGCAAGAAGCTGCGGGGCTACCCCACCGGCGTAGCGGCCTTCAACCGCCTGGGCCTGACTACGCAGGTGCCCCAGGAAATTCAGATTGCTACCTCCCGGCCGGGGCGGCCGAAGAAAGTCGGCAACGTGCGCGTGCGCTTCGTGCGCAGCCGGGCCGATGTAAAGCCAGAGGAGGTAAAGCTGTGTCAGCTGCTCGATGCTCTGCGGCAGATTAAGCGCCTGCCCGACACATCGCCGGCCGCGGCCCTGTTGCGCCTGCGCGAGCAGATAAAACAACTACCGCCGAATGAGCAGGCCGCTCTGGTTCGCCTGGCGCAGGACTACAACCCAGCCACGCGCGCCCTACTAGGGGCCCTGCTGGAAGGGCTGGGTGAAGCCAAGCTAGCTACCAAGCTGAAAGCCAGCTTAAATCCCTTATCCACTTATAAGCTTGGTTTGTCCGAGCAAGCCTTACCCAACCGCGCGCAATGGCAAATCCGATGACCCTGCACACCCATGAGCAGGACTTTCGCAACCTGATTACCATCACCGCGGCGGCCCGGGCGATGCGGCAAAGCTTTATCGAGAAAGACTACTGGGTCACCTGGGTGCTGCGCAACCTGGCCGACTCGGCCGTGGCCGACCACGTCGTGTTCAAGGGCGGCACCTCGCTTTCCAAGGGCTACGGGCTCATCGAGCGGTTTTCGGAAGATGTGGACCTGGCCGTCATCCTGCAGGAGCAGCAAAGCGACGGCGCGCTGAAACGGCTCATCCGCGACATCCATAAAATCGCCGCCGGCGACCTGCCCGAAGTAGACGTGCCAGGCTCCACCAGCAAGCGCGGCCACAACCGGCTGGTGTACCACCAGTACCCGCACCTGTTCACCGACCCGGTGCCGACGGCTACCGAGCACATTCTGCTGGAAATAACGGCCTTCGGAGAACCCGAGCCCCACAGCAAGCGCCCGTTGATTTCTTACCTGGGGCAGTACCTGCTCGACTACGGGCAGCCGGAAGCCGTGCAGGAGTACGGCCTGGCAGCCTTCGATTTCAACGTGCTGAGTCTCGCGCGCACGTTTGCCGAGAAAATCATGGCCCTGGTGCGCGCCTCCTACGAAGAAGACCCGCTCGCGGCCACGGGCCGCAAGGTGCGCCACCTCTACGACCTGCACCAGCTGGCCAGCCAGCCTGAGGTGGCCGCCCTGCTGGCTAGCCCCGGCCTGGCTCAGCAGCTCGCGGCCGTGCAGCGCGACGATGCGCGGGCAGGCGTCATCGGCCCGACGCGAGAATGGAAAACCAAGCCCCTGACCGCCTGCTGGGCCTACGCCGAGGAAGCGGCAAACTTGCGTCAGCTCCAGCAGCCTTATGAGCAGGAATTACCAAGTCTGCTGCACAGCCCACTTCCCGCGTTTGACCAGGTGCTGCACATCATGCAGCGCATCGTGCAGCAGTTACGGGCCTACGATGGATTATGAACAACATGAGTTTATGACCTAGCCCGCCGAAATAATCATGTATTTCCCTACTCTGCCTAGTCTTTCGCCCCTCGATTGATGATGGGCAAAACCTGGTACAGCATCTCCTTGGGTATACCCAGCATATCGCGCTTTTCGGCGTAGTTCTCCAGGAACAGGGCAAAAGGGTGAATGCTTTGCATCTGCCGCTGTTCGTCCTCCGCCTCGCTGATACCGGTCCACGCCGGGGCCTGTAGATAAGCCAAGTACTCCTCCAGCACGTCCTCAAATACCATGCGGCCGTCCCGAAAATCTTCGTGGTAGGCCAGCAACGTGTCCACGTCGACAATAATCAGCGGACGGACGTTGTGCACCGGCAGCCCCTGCTGCTCCAGCTTTGCCAGCTCTTCCTGGAACCAGTCGTTGACGACCACGTTCAGGCCGGGCTGGTTATAGAGTCGGTCGTGCACCACCAGCACCGGGTAGATTATCAGTTCTGCCGGGTCGAAACTAGTATCGAAGGGCAGTTTTTGGCAAAGCAGTCGTTTTACGTTGTTAGCCAACTGCCTTGCCGCTTTGGGGTGGCCCTTATCATCTTCATAGAACTTCTTCTTTACCTCGTTCAGGTAAGTGGCAAAGTCGTGGCCGGCCTTGGCAACCTTATTCACCCACACGTCTTTCGACTCAAACAGCACGGCCCGGTTGTCGTGGCGGAAATAGTAGTCGGGCTCGGACTGCCCTTTTAATTGCCATCCCTCGAAGATGGCCCGGCCGCTCAGGGCCAACCCTCGACCCTGAAAGATGGCATCGAGCAGCAGATACATGAGGTACTGTTCGGAGAACAAGTCGCAGTACACCGAGCGCCAGTCAGACTCCCGTTGGCTTTTCGGCAAAGACCGGTTGACCGAGTTAAACTGAAAGAATAGCCCTTTGTGCATGGCTTCCACCACCAACACCGGATAGGCCAGCACAAAAGTGCCTGGCGTTTCTTCTACCAGCGGCGTGGCTCGCAGACTGGTGAAGTCGGCCTTGTCCAAGATCTGGCCTTCGCGAAGCGCAAAGTGGCGCAGGAAGGCCCGGTCAGTTTCAAAGTCTGGTTGAGTATCAGGTATCTCCACGGAGATGCGGCCCGGGTTGTTCGCCTGCATAACGGGCTTAGTCACGCCACTGAGCCGGCGGAAATACTCGGGCCAGTCCCGGCAGCCGAAGCGTTGCAAAAATCCTTGCAACAAAGGGGCAAAACGAGCCTCTGCCTCTAAAAACTCAAACAGCCGGACTGACTTAATGAGTTGCAGGACGGCGACATGAAGCAGGCGTAGATTAACCAACTCAAAGTCCGAGAACGTTAGCGCCAGAGTCATTGCGGCGAGCGGCTGCGTCGGAAGCAGTACCTTCGCTGCGGCCGAAGCCTGGTCCTGCTCCGCGATATAAGGGCCGTTCAGCACCAGGCACGCTTTGAACAAGCTCTGCTCCAATTCAGCCTCCGACTTGGTATCAGGATCATCCGGCAATTCAAAGCAGTAATTGTAAAGCTGCAGGACCGTTTTGGGGTGCAGAAAGCTTAACCGGCTATGACCTTGCTTTTGGAGCACCTTCGCCCGGTCAAACACCTCGTCGGCAAACCGCTGGTTATGGGCGCCAAAGAACTGCTGCATGTCCGAGATATGATTCCGCGTGGGAGCCGGCACTTGGCTGAGGTAGCCCAGCAGATGCGACACGCATTGCAGGCGCCGTAGTCGGCTGATGCCCGATAGGTATTCCTCAACAGGCAGGATGGGCTCGGAAAAAAGGTAGGTAAAATCGACAAGTAACCCTCTAGTCATAAGCAGAGCAGGAGCGGAAAAGCTTAGGGAATGGCTCCTGCGCTGATGAACACAGAAAAAAGGTCCGGCGTTAATGACGCGGACTATTTTTCTATGTTCATCCTTCGCTTGCTCACCTACTCGTCACTAAATCAGTGAATCCAGGCTGCGCCGGGCGTGCGAGGCCGGCCCCAGCTTCTGGAACTCGGTCGGGGTGAGGCCTGTCACCTGCCGGAACTGCCGCGAGAGGTGGGCCGGGCTGCTGTAGCCCAGCTGCTGGGCCACTTCGGCCATGCTCAGCTCGCCGTAGCCGATGAGCTCCTTGGCCCGCTCCACCTTCTGGCGGATGATGAACTTCTCAATGGTGAGGCCCTCGGAAGCGGAGAACAAATGGGAAAGATAGTGGTAGTCCTTGCCCAGGTGCTCGACCAGGTAGGCGGAGTAGTTGAGCAGGCGCGGGCCGGGCGGTGGGTAGTGAATCAGGGCTACCAGCAGCGTCTTGATGCGGTCCACGAGTTGGGCGCGGGGGTCTTCCAACAGCTCAAAGCCGGCCTCCTGCAGGCTGGTGCGAATAGCGGCGTAGTCAGGAGCCGCATTGTCGGGCGTCGATATGTCGGCCTCGCCCAGGGCCACGCGGTGCACCTGCAGGCCCAGCGCGGCCAGCTCCTCGCCCACCACCCGGATACACTGCGGGCACACCATGTTCTTTATCAGCAGCCGGTGCGCGGCGGGCGGCGGCAGCACGTGGGCCACGCTAATGTCGGCTTTCATAGGATGCGCAATCATTTCACCACCAGATTGCCCCGCAGCATGCCCATGCCGCAGGTAAACGTGAAGGTGCCCGCCTGCTGGGGCAGCAGCTCCACCAGCGTGGTTTTGAACGCCGGCAAGTCGCGGCGCACGTTGAAATCGGGCATCAGCAGCTCCTCCGAGCAGCTGTTTTCCTCGTCGCGGTAAAAGCTCAGCTGCACGGGCTTGCCGCGCTCCACCTCAATGACGTCGGGCGAGTAGCCGCCTTTCACCGTGATGGCCACCTCCTGCACGCCGCCCGACATGGACACGGCGCTGGCCGTTTGCCGGGCCGAGAAGAAGAAGTACCAAATGACGAAAGCGGCCAGGCCGACGCCGGCAATGGTGACAATAAAAGCCGTCGTATCCATAAGGAGCAGGAATTAATGAGCCGCAAACGCCCGCAGGCGCAGCGAGTTGGTCAGCACCGACACCGAGCTAAGGGCCATGGCGCCGGCGGCCAGCATGGGCGAGAGCAGGATGCCAAAGAAGGGGTAGAGCAGCCCGGCCGCGATGGGAATACCCAGCGTGTTGTAGATGAAGGCGAAAAACAGGTTCTGCTTGATGGTGCGGATGGTTTGCCGGCTCAGCTCGATGGCCGTGACCACCCCGCGCAGGTCGGAGCGCATGAGCGTAATACCGGCGGCTTCCATGGCCACATCGGTGCCCGAGCCGATGGCCAGGCCGATGTCGGCCTGGGCCAGGGCCGGCGCGTCGTTGATGCCGTCGCCCACCATGGCCACGGTGCGACCCTCACCCTGCAGCTGCTTCACCTTGCCGGCCTTGTCCTGGGGCAGCACCTCAGCGAAGTAGCGCGCAACGCCCACCTGGCCGGCTACCTGTGCGGCTGTCTGCGGGTTGTCGCCGGTCATCATCACCACCTCGATGCCCAGGGCCTGCAGCTGCTTGATGGCGGCGGCCGAGGAGTCGCGCACGGTGTCAGCCACGCCGATGAGGCCCACGGCCTGCCCGGCCACGGCCACGTAGAGCACCGTTTTGGCCTGGGCCAGCAACTGCTCGGCCTGGGCGGTCAGGGCAGGAGAGAGGACAACGCCTTCGTCGGTGAGCAGGCGGCGGTTGCCGATGAGCACGGCCTGCCCCTCCACGGCGGCGGCGGCGCCTTTGCCCTCCACGGCCCGGAAGTCCGCAGCCGCCCCGGTGCCCGCGCCCTGGGCGTCGGCGTAGCGCACCACGGCTTCGGCCAGCGGGTGCTCACTCTGCCGCTCCACGGCGGCCACCAGCTGCAGCAGGCGCGCCGCATCCTGGCCCGGGGCCACGAAGTCGGTCACGGCCGGTTCGCCGCGGGTGATGGTGCCGGTTTTGTCGAGCAGCACGGTGTTCACCTGATAGGCTTTTTCCAGCGCCTCGGCGTTGCGGATCAGCACGCCGTGCTCGGCGCCCTTGCCCGTGCTCACCATGATGGCCGTGGGTGTGGCCAGCCCCAGCGCACAGGGACAGGCAATGATGAGCACGGCCACGAAGTTGACCAGCGCCAGCGGCAGGCGGTGTTCCACTGGGGCTAGGTCGAACCAGAGCACGAACGTGAGGATGGCAATGACCACCACCGTGGGCACGAAAATGGCGCTGACCTTGTCGGCCAGTCGCTGGATGGGGGCGCGGCTGCCCTGGGCATCCTCCACCAGCTTCACTATCTGCGAGAGCATGGTATCGGCGCCCACTTTCGTCACGCGGAAGCGGAAGGCGCCGGTTTTGTTTAGGGTGGCCCCGAACACGGCATCGCCCGGCTGCTTTTGCACGGGCAGGCTTTCGCCGGTGAGCATGGCCTCGTCGAGGGCCGAGCTGCCTTCGGTGATAAGGCCATCGGTGGCCACTTTCTCGCCGGGGCGCACCAGCACGATGTCGCCCAGCTGCACCTGCTCGACGGGCACGTCCACCTCCGCGCCGTCGGGACGCACTACCCGGGCCGTTTTGGCCTGCAGGCCCATCAGGCTGCGGATGGCGGCCGAGGTCTGGGTTTTGGCGCGCATCTCCAGCACCTTGCCCAGCAGAATCAGAGCAATGATGGTGGCCGTGGTATCATAATACACCTCGGGCATTAGGCCCCGGCGGGTGAAGAAGCCAGGTACCACGGTGGCCACCAGGCTGTAAAGAAAAGCGGCGCCGGTGCCCACGGCAATCAGCGTATCCATGTTGGCGGCCCGGTGCTTAAAGCCGTTCCAGGCCGACACGTAGAACTCGCGCCCGCTGTAGAGCAGCACCGGCAGCGTGAGCAGCAGCAGGGCGTAGTTGAGCCACTGCATGTTCACGCGCTGCAGCATCGCCGGCCAGAGCATGAGCATGCTCAGCGGCATGATGACCACGGCCAGCCCCACCGCCACCCAGAAGCGGTGCTTGAGCTTCTGGTAGGCCAGAGCTTTCTGCCGGTCGATTTCGGCGCTGCGCTCGGCGGCGCTGGTATCCGGCGCCCGCTCCGCCACGCCGTAGCCGGCATTAACAACGGCTTCTTTCAGACTGGCCGGCGAGGCCTGCGTGGGTACGTAGTCGATGGTCGCTTTTTCGGTTGCAAAATTGACCATGGCCCGCTGCACGCCCGGCGTGCGGCTGAGCGACTTCTCGACAAACGCCGCGCACGAGGCGCAGGTCATGCCTTCGATGTCCAGGGTTTCGGTCTTG
Source organism: Hymenobacter oligotrophus (assembly GCF_003574965.1). NCBI lineage: Bacteria > Pseudomonadati > Bacteroidota > Cytophagia > Cytophagales > Hymenobacteraceae > Hymenobacter > Hymenobacter oligotrophus. The sequence goes on from NZ_CP032319.1 coordinate 25,691, forward strand.
GTAGTCGGTTCCATAACTAGTAGGTTACTACGTGGTTGCCGGGGCCAGCAGCCTGCCAGGCAAGGCCCACAATCACCCTACAAAGGAACGGCCACCCGTCAAGGAAGTTGGTACGCAATCCAGCCCCTGAATTGCATAATTTGGCTTATTAAGCAGAAGTTGTTGCTGCCGCGGCCGCTTGCTTGGCTTGCCAATCAGTTAGCCGCTGTAGGCCTCGGCCTAGATTGACTTTCACCGTGGTAGACACGGGAATGTTCAGCTTGAAGCTTTGGCGCATGAATTCCAGCAGCACGGTGGTGCGCGTTACTAGCAAGTGTTTATGACGGCGCACGGTCAATTCCTCTGTCACAATCCCCACAAGCTTGCGCTCATGTGCTGGGTCACCGAGCAGAAAGTTACCCGTGTCCCAGAGCCCGCTGCCGCTGATGCCCTCCATTTTAGGGCGCCGATGGGGTTGGGGATTGGCGGCCGAAAGCACATCACCGGTAAAGTCAAGCACCAAGTGTGTGCCTGGGTGGAGCCGGAGCCCGGCGTAGTCAAACTCCTTTGTCTGCTGCACCTGCAGCGGGTAAGGCGCCGTTTTCACATGCCCGTTAAACGAGCGGGTTTTTGCCGCCGGGAAGCCCACGGACAGGTACACGTCCGTTAGATGCCGAGGGCTGGTCGACAGTTCATTCAAGGTCAGGAACTGATAAGACTCCTGCAACCGGGCGATTTGGCCTTCGTCAGTCAACTCCAGTACTGCCAAGTCAATCTTGTCGTCTTGGCGCCGACCCGGAGGCGGTGGGGACGTGGTCAGCAGCGTACCAGCCAGTGTCACTTCGTTTGGTGGTAAGATGACGAAGGTTGTGTAGGCCTGACCCGCCAGCACGTGCGCCGCCGTAACAACAAAGAAACGGTTATCTACTGTCAGCAGGACGCCACTGCCGCACGCCGCGATACGGCCTTTGCGCGTGTAGAAGAACTGAATAGTGGAACGGAGTATCGCCGCCGTGGCGATGCTCAAGGGGTGGGCTTTTACTTCTTGTAAAAGCGATGAAGGAGTAGGCGTTGCAGCCATAGGGTAAAAGGAAAAAATGAAGTTATTGGTCTGGGCTGCCAACCAAGTGTAGACTGCCGTTCCCAACATGGAATACGTAGTTGGCACCCTCTTCCCACAAACCACCCTTACTTTTGTCGCGTCGGCCAACACTTTTCTCAGGCAGTTACGCTCGGAAAGCTTATAAAATCAGGTCGAGCACTTGCATAATTTTGCGCTCTTAGCAGCTTGCCTATGGTAGGCAAGAATGCCTTAAAATACCGCTGCGGCTATTTCCTGCCTATTCTGCTGTAGGATAAGCTGGGAATGCTCCACTTGCCAGCTGAACCAACTCACCCGTTTTGCAGTAAGGACCGGGTATTGCACTTTCCAAGCGCCTTCTACTTTTGCGGTTGCTTAGTACCCTCGCATGTTCCGTAGCCTGTTCCCCTTCCGCCGTTTGCTGGCGACGAGCTTCCTGCTCGTCTTCGTCAACGTGTTCGTGGGGCAGTGCTGGTGCGCAACGGTCAATCCGCCCCAGGCCGCCCGGCCGGTAGCGGCGCATCACCGGGCCGAGAAGCCCACGCACCCTGGTTGTAAAGGCCACGGCGCGGTAGCCGGGCACCACGGCAAGCAGGGCAGTCACCCGGCCAAGCCTTCCCGCAGCCACGACTGCTGCAAAGACAAGTCGGCTTCGCTGCTTTCGGCGCTGACCTCGCCGGCGCAGAAGCAGCTGCTCGTACCGGCACCGGCGCTTGTACCAGTTACCCTGGAGTTTCATTTCCGGCCCGCTGCCGGCAAGTGGGATCGTACCCGTGCGGTAACGCTGGTGCCCAGGGAGCACCTGCCGCCCAAAATACCCGACATCCGCATTTTCATCCAGTCGCTGACTGTCTGATACTTCCGACGCGCTAAGGCTCGCGCCGGCATAGCTGTGCTATGTCCGGGGCGGGCCTTTTCGATTGCTCGCCCGCGTGCCTGGTCCACGCCCCCTTCCCCCCATTTCTTGGTTTTCCCTCCCCGCAATGAAGAGTTGCTGTCAGGAGGCCGGCGCGCCACCCCCCCGTGGGCCGGGCCGTCGCTGGCTATCCTACCTGCTCTACGCCGGGCTGGCTGCCGCGCTGGGCTTCGTGCTCTGGCAGCAGTGGCAGGCGTAGCCGCCGGGTGCTGACGCCCGATTTCCTCCCATCCCATTTCAGGTTATGAACCGCCTACTCATCTCCGCGCTGGCCGCCGCCAGCCTGTTTACCACCGTGAGCTGCTCGTCCGATTCGGCCAGCAGCAGCGCCACCAATACCGTTACCACGCCCACCGGCACCGAAGCCGGCGCCGCCGAGCACGCCGGGGGCCACACCTACGCCTGCCCCATGCACCCGGAGGTGACCAGCACCAAGCCCGGCGAAAAGTGCCCCAAGTGCGGCATGGAGCTGGTGCACAACGACCAGGTCTCGAACGGCAAGAGCTACCAGATGCAGTTTGAGCCCATGCCCATGCAGCTGGTGGCGGGCCAGCCCGTGACGCTCACTTACACCCCCCAGGAGGTGGGCAACGAGAAAGCCCCGGTACCGCTGGCCGTGGTGCACGAAAAGAGGATTCACCTCATCGTCGTCCGAAAAGACCTGTCAGCGTTCTATCACGAGCACCCCGAGTTCACGGCCGACGGCAACTACAAAGTACTGTTCACCTTCGCCAAGGGCGGCGACTACGTGCTGTTTCAGGACTACACCCCGGCCGGCGCCGGCCACCAACTGGGCCGCCAGGTGGTGAGCGTGCAGGGCCCGAAGTACACGCCCGTCAAATTCAGCCAGGACCAGCTGCAGTGGAGCCAGGACGGCTACCAGGCCACGCTGGCCTTTGACAAGGAGCTGAAGGTGGGCCAGCTGCTGGGCATGAAAATCACCATCCGCAAGAACGGCCAGCCCGTGACCGACCTCGACAACTACCTCGGGGCACTGGGCCACGTGGTGGTCATCAGTGAAGACACCGAGAATTACCTGCACGTGCACCCCAACGAACAGACCGACAAGGGTCCGGCGATTGGCTTCAACACCAACTTCGAAAAGCCCGGCCTCTACCGTGTGTTTCTGCAGTTCAACCACGGCGGGCAGATTCACACGGGCGACTTCACCATCAACGTCAAGGGCTAGCCCGGCCGAGCTGCCCCCACCTTTTCACCATTCAACCAACCTACACCCCATGAAAACCTCCGCATTCCTGCTGGCCACCCTCTGCTCGGGCACCCTGCTGCTGGGCAGCTGCAACTCCGATAACAAAGCCGACACCACGGCCACCGAAACGGCTTCGGCCCCGGCCGCCGGCGACATGGCGGGGATGGACCACTCCAAGATGGGCGGGGGCGCCGCCGGCAGCTCGCTCCTAGTGGCTTCCATGAACGACATGATGAGCAAAATGGAGGCGATGCCCATGAAAGGCAACACCGACCACGACTTCGCCCACATGATGCTGGAACACCACAAGGGCGCGGTGGCCATGGCTGACATCGAGCTGCGCGACGGCAAGGATGCCACTATGCGTCAGATGGCAGAAAAAATTAAGGCCGACCAGCAGAAGGAAATCAGCGAGCTGGAAGCCATTGCCGAGCGTTTGGACTCGGCTCCCACCAACTACAAGCCCAAGGACCCAGCTGACCCCTTCACTGCCCAGATGAAAGGCTCGATGGATGGCATGATGAAAAACATGCCCCCGATGGTGGCTGACGCGGACATGAATTTCAACATGCTCATGACGGTGCACCACCAGAGTGCTGTGGACATGGCCAAGGCCGAGCTGGCTCACGGTAAGGATACCAAGCTCAAGGAAATGGCGCAAATGATGATTGACGCCCAGCAAAAGGAAATCGAGCAGTTCAAAGCCTGGCACGCCAAGAATGCCGATAAGATGTAGCCCGGGCGGCCCGTCCATACGCTTATCTCACCCCACTCCCTTACCTCCATTTAAGATGAAATTCGTTCGTTCTCTGCTGGCCATCACGCTGCTGGCGGCCCCGCTTTCCCTCTTCGCCCAGCACACCCACCAGGCCAGGGCCGCCCACAGCCATAACGCCGCCGGTGAAACCCACGCCCACACGGCCCCGCACGGGGGAATCGTGCGTACAGCTGGCAAGTACCACGTGGAACTGGTGCTGGCCGGCTCGCAGATGACCGTGTACCTGCTCGATGGCAACGAGCAGACGCTGGCTACCAAAGGCCTGACCGGCACGGCCATGGTGTTGCAGGGCGGCAAAACGGCCTCCGTGCCCCTGGCCCCGTACGGCGACAACCAGTTGCGCGGCGCGCTGCCGGCCGGGGCCACGCCGACGACGGCTATCATCACCCTGCGGCGGGGCGGCGAAACCATCAGCGCCCGTTTCGACAAGCTGGCCAGCACCAGCGCTAAGGCCAAGGCCACCAGTTACATCTGCCCGATGCAGTGCGAAGGCAGCGCCAGCAGCAAGCCGGGCGCGTGCCCCAAGTGCGGCATGGCCCTGGTGAAAAAGGCGTAGGCGGAGCCTGCTTTTTCGGACGCGCGACGTCCGGACCCACTCCGTCCCGGGGCGTCCGCAGCTGCAACCGCGGGCAGCCCCCTGACGAGCTCTACCCTGATCCTATGAAGTACCTGAAGATAAAAAGCCGGGCGCGTGCTGGGCTCCTGCTGCTGGGGCTGCTGATTGGCTGGTTGCCGGCCCGGGCCCAGACCACCGTCATCGGCCTCGACAGCGCTGAAGCCCAGGCCTTGCGCCGCCACCCGCGCCTGCGCCAATCCGACGAGGAAATCGCCGAGCAGCGGGCCCTCAAGCGGGGCAGCTTCGCGCCGGCCAACCCGGACTTTCTCTGGTCGGCACCCACGGGCGAGATGTGGGCACCGGGCGTAGTGCAGACCATTGACCTGCCCAACGTGTACCGCCGGCAGCGGCAGATAGCGCAGGCCGGCGTGGTGCTGGCCGAGCGCAACCGTGACGTGAGCCGCGCCACGGTGCTGCGCGATACCCGCCTGGCCTACCTCGGTCTGCAGTTTGCCGAAGCGCAGGTGCGGCAGTACACCTACCAGGACAGCCTGTACCGGACGTTGCGGCTGGCCACGGAGCGACTTTTCGCGGCGGGCGAAGTCACCTCCCTGCAGCGCATCAGCACCGACGCCGAAGCGCGACAGGCCACCGTGCAGCTGCAGCAGGCCACGGAAGATTTGCGCGCGGCCCAGCGCCGCTTGGCGTTGCTGCTGGGCCAGCCCGGCACCGAACTAACCACCAGCACCGACCTGCGCCGCAGCGGCCCGGAGCTGGCCCAGGCGGGCGCGGCCCTGCTCGGCACTCTGCCCGCCGCGGACAGCAGCGCCCTGGTACGCAGCCCTACCCTGGCGGCGGCCACCCAGAACGTGGCGCTCAGCCAGTCGGGCATCAGCCTGGTGCGGGCCCGCCGCACCCCGGCCCTGACACTGGGCTATCAAAACCAGGCATTTGAGAATTCCCAACTCAAGTACCGCTTTCAGTTCGGGGTGTCCGTGCCCATCTGGTTCTGGACTTACCGCTCGCAGCTGCAGGCGGCCACGGCCCGCTCGCGGGCGGCTACTTACCAGTTGCAAACCCAGCGCCTGGAGCTGGGTACGCAGTACCAGCAGGCCCTGGCGGACACCCGCAAGTTCTCGGCCTCGCTCACCTATTACGAGCAAACCGGCGTGCCCCAGTCCCGGGCCATTATCAGCCAGTCCCAACGGCTGTTTCAGGCGGGCGAGGTCAGCTACCTGCAGCTCATCATGAGCCTGAACCAGGCCTTTGCCATTCAGAATACCTACCTGACCACCATCCGCGACTACCGTCAGGCCCTGGTGGAACTCTCTTACCTACAGGGTGAATAAAATGAAACAGCTCATCATTTTGCTGCT
>NZ_CP032320.1 GCF_003574965.1 Hymenobacter oligotrophus
AGCGGCCCACAGCGTGGGCATTTTCCGCCTCTGGCGCGACGCGGGCTACGCCATCGGCGCCCTGCTGACCGGCGTGCTGGCCGATACGCTGGGCCTGGGGGCCGCCCTGGCGGCCATCGGAGGGCTGACGGTACTCTCCTCGCTCGTCATTCGCCGCCGCATGTACTGCCTGCCCGCGCCGGATAGCATAGATACCGCCACTGGCGGTTGCACCCGGCCCGCGCAAACCTTTCGGCTGAACAGTACGCAACTGGTCCGCCCGCTAAGCCCCCACCCGTTCTGGTCCTTACTACGCTGCGCGTGAAAACGGCCCCGGTCCCCGTCTGCTGCATCGACTCCTATCCGGAAGGCCACGGAAAGTTGTAATAGCTGGTTTTTTGTTTGAGGTAGTCCTGCCTTACCAACTCCCTAGCTCACCCATTACCAGCACGTGGTGGCCGTTATGCGGGCCTACCTAACCCAGCACCGGCCCATGGTCGTTCATCCGCACGCGACGTTCGTAGTGGTATAGTGCTTGGGGTAGCCTGGGCTTTCGCTATACTGCTCCCGCATGCCTGTACTTTCCCCATCACCACCTAACTACGACCAGCAGGGCCTGGCCGCGGCCCGCACCCGCATGGCCAACGAGCGCACGTTTCTCACCTACATGCGTACCAGCCTGGCTATGCTGGGCTTCGGCCTGGCCCTCATCCAGCTCCATCCGGTGCGCGCGGGGTCGTTGGGCTACTGGGCGGTTGGTGCCGCCGGCGTTGTGCTGCTCACCGGGTGGCTGCGCTTCCGGATGCGGCAGCGGGAAATTGAAGAGTGCCGGATAGCAGTCAATGCTTCTGAAACTAGTCTCCCCCCTCATTAGCTAGTGAGCTTCTCAACGCACGGCACCCAGCAAACCCTACCACCGGGGGCTGGTCCGGGGACGGTTTTCCTGAGTTAGGGGCTTGGGCACTTGCAGCAGCTGTGCCGCTTGGCGTAGCTGCGTTACGGCGGGGCTGGTTTTCAGCGTGTCCAGCGTATCCACCACCGCCAGCACCCTTGCGATATTCTCCTGGTTGATACCCGTCAGCGCTGGCCGGGTCAGCAGCTGCTTGCTGACTTCCTGCAACCGGGCGGCCTCCAAGCCGGCGGCGCACACGCGCAGCTCGCGGACTACTTGCCGCGCCGCCTCGATGAAGTCCTGACGGGCCTGGTCACGGGCGGGGGAGTCACTGGGCCGCAACGGGGGCCAGCCTGGCGCTCCTGCTCCCGAACGGCCGCCAGCTGCCGACGCTCCACCGCGTCCTGCCCGGATTCAACCACCGTCACCTGTGGATTCTGCCCGAGCGCATCCAGCGCGTCGCTGATGGCCGGCAACTCGGGTGATTGGACGGGGTAGCGCAAGGTCAGTTCCGTCAGTATTTCGCGGGCTGCGCCGGGCGAATGCCGGGTAGCGTGGTCGATGTGCAGGCCGATGCGCTCCAGGTTTTCGCGCAGGGCGGGCAGCAGCGCCGCTTCGTCCCGGCTTTCGCGCAGCTCTACCACGAGCAGCCGCTCCCCCTGGGTCCGGGCCTCGGCTTGGGCCTGGTGCAGCTGGGCAATCTTCCCGCTGCCGCTTATTTCCGGGTTGTCCCAGTGCTGCTGGCCGAAGCCGTACTGGTCCTCGTCCACTTCGCCCAGCTCGCGCCGCACCACCTGCTGCAGCTGGTCCTGCTTTAGATCCTGGTTCCAGTCCTTGCCCTGGCTTTTCACCAGCTCCACCCGGTGCTCGAAGGCCAGCGTCTGGCTGGCCGCCTGGTTGAAGGCATGCAGTGCCCCGGCGCTCATGGGCAGGTGAAACTGGTAGGTGTGGGCGCCCAGCTTCTGGGAGTGTATCAGCTCATCGCGCAGGGTCGGGCTCGTGGCCGGCGTACCGGGGGCTCCATTAGCCTGGCTAAACTGCTGCCTTGTCTGCTCGTTGTAAGCCTGCAGCTGCCGGCTCAGTGCCTGCACGCCGGCCGGCTGGGGCGCCACGATTTCGACGGTCAGTTGGTGCTCATGCTCGCGCACCACCTTCATTGGGTTCTGGTCGCTGGCCAGGCCCGCCAGCAGCCGCATATCGAAGTGGTGGCCCTGGGTGTCATTGTCGAACGCGGCCCGGATGGCCGGAATCTGCTCCTCACGCAGCAGCCGCTTCAGCTCGAAAATCTTGTTCTGGGTGAGCGTCCCGGCAGTGGAAGCGTAGAGGGCGCTTTCCTGGGGTGCAGCTGCGCGTAGGACAGCGTATCGAGGGCCGACTCGCTGACCACGAGCACCGTGGCGGGCCGGCCCTCGGGCAGCCGGCTCAGCCATAATGAGCGGGAAAACTGGCTTTCCGGCGCCTGTCCCTTGAAGCCCACGCCCTTCAGCTCCAGTCCCACTACCCGCCCCTCGTGGTAGGCCGGGAAGGCCGTGTTGACGAAGGTCTTGGGCGGCAGGCCGGCCCGCTGCACGGAGTGCCGGTGGTTGAGAATGCGCCCGACGAACTGCGGGTGCCGCAGCGTAAGCTGGCTGATGCCCCGCCCTTCGAGGTACGTGGTGTCTTCCAGCGGCCGGCAGTCCTTGGTGAAGATGCTGTGGAACTTCTCGCCGGGCGCGGTTTCGGCAATGGGCGGTAAATCGAGCCGGGGCCGCTGCGACTCGGGCAGGTTCAGGTAGGCGCGGAAGTGGTCGTTGACGGCCTGCCACAGACTGCGGCCCGGCGCCTGGGCAATGCCGGCAATACGTCCCGAGCTTACCCGGTTCTTCATCCAGTCGATGACGCTGCCCTTGTCGCGGTCATCCTGGGCGTTGAAGTACATCCAGTCGCCGCCCCGGCCCTTGAACACGACCAGGGTATCATCGCCCTCGAATACGTGCCATTTGCCCCGGCCCAGGTGCTCCCCTTTTTTGAGGGTGTAGCCGAAATGGCTCAATAGCTCGGGCAACTCCACCTGCTCCTTGATTTTCTGAAAAGTCAGCTCGTGTTCCATGGCTTGGGGATGGGTTAGATCGGGGACAGCCCAGAAAAAAGAAGCCCGGAAAAGAGCTTCCGGGCTTGGGGTAAATAGATGATGGCGTGGAAGCAGTTGGCCCGATTAGTGGCGCGGGCCCCGGGTTTTCAGCTGAGTCGTTTGCTCCTTGGCCGGCGTGACCACCACCGTCTTGGTAGCGGCCGGTACCGTTTGCTGCACCTGCGGCGCCTGGCGCTGGACCAGTTCGTGCGCGGCGGGGCGCACCTCGATGCAGGCCTTAGCGGCATTTACCTGCACGGTACCGTGAAACTGCCGGCCACCATCGCCGCTGGCCATGCCAGCCAGGGCCACAACTTTGCCCTCGCGCAGGTCGTGGCTCTGCTCGGGCGTGAGCTTAACGCCAGCAATGGTATCGTGCAGCGTCACCTTGTCCTCGGGCAGAATCACTACTTTGTTCATGGCCTTATCCACGGCCACGTAGCCGTTGTAGGCGCGGCCCTGCTCGTCCTTGAGGCCGCGCAGCAGGCCGGCGTTGCCTTCCGTCTCCAGTCGCTGCCGCTGCTCGGGCGTGAATGGCAGCCCGCCAATCTCGTTGGGAATCACCAGCCGAGCCTGGGGTAACTCCATTTTCAGGGTGGCCGTGCCGTCGGCTTCGCGGCATAGCACCATCTTACCCGCAAACCGAACGGGGTCCTGATCCGGCCGGCTCGTTACCTGCATGGCCAGCAGGTCGGTTTGCTGGCCACTCAGCAGCTTTTCCAGCTGCCCGCTCTGCTCCAGCGTCTGCAGGGTTAGGCCCAGCGAAGCCAGCACCTGCTGCGGCACTTCGCTGGCCTGAAACGGCGGGGCGACGGGGGCCGGCGGGGCTACTACCTCGGCCGGGGCCGGCTTACTGGGGTCGGCGACAGCCACCGCGCGTGCCGTTGGGTCGGTCGGCGCCTGGTCGAGCAGAACTTCCACTTGGGCAGTGCCCGCCTTGCGGAGCAGGCGCGCCTGCAAATCCTGGCGGGTTTGCTCATAGTCCACTTCCAGGTGCTGCCTAGTTTTCGGGCCGCCGTTCAGGTGGGCGTAGAAGTTCTTGAGAAAAGCCGACGCCGGGTTGCCGCTGGTGTCGATGTCAAAAATGCTTTTCCCGTCGCGCAGCACCTGCTCGGTGGTCTTGCCCTGCTGCTGGGCCAGCTGCTGCACGCGCTGCTCGGCTGCGGCCTGCTGCCCCTGCTCCGGGACGGTTAGCGCGTGTCGGGGTACGGCCGCGAGCTGAGCGCTCAGCGCGTCCCACTGCCCGGCGCCGAATGCCTCCCGCACCTGCTTGCTGCGCGGGGGCTCGTAGCCGTCGTCGTAGCCCGCTTCCTGCCGGCGGGCGGCCGCCTGTTCCGGCTTTTCTACCACGGCCACGCCATTCCCTATCTGCCGGAAGCCCTGTAACGTCGCCTCCAGCTGGCCCAGTTTGTTGGATTCGGGGTCGTAGCTGACCGCAAAGCCCCCCATGAGCTTGCCCGCCGGATTGCGCTCGAACTGCAGCGTGCCCACGGCCACGCCGGCCTCCCGCAACTGGTCGAGGTAAGCGCGCATTTCCAGCAGCGGGGCCACCTCGTCGCCCTTCTGCTGCCAGGTGATGCGCAATTCGCCCACGGGCGCCGCAGCCACTGCATCGGTAGCAAGGTCGGCGGTGGGAGTTTCCTGCCCCTCCCCTACCGGTGTGGCCTGCGCCTCCGGGGCCTTGCTTGGCTGCTCATCGGGTGTCAAGGTCGTAGGGGCTTTATCACCGGCCGGCGCAACGCCTGGAGGTAGAGCCGCTTCGTCGGCTTGGGGTATGGGTTGCGGCGACGTTTGGGCATGCCCGGTAGTCAACGACTCGTCTGCTTCGCCGGCCTTTATCTGGTGCACCGGCGCTGGGGTCATCTCGTCATCTTGTTCAGCCATTGGAAAGTGGAATAGATGAAGGAAAAAGCCACCCTGACCGCTCAGCACGGGGCTGGGCAGCCCGGAATTTGACTAGTGCAAACCTATCGGCCACCACTAGGCGCGGAGCAGAAACTTGACGAGTGGTCGGAAATAGGAGGTGAGGTGCCGGCCGGGTACACGAACGGCGCGCTTGCTACCGGAATACTTGTCTTATTTTAGCTTTTGCTTAAATTCGCAAGCATTACCTTTGCTTAGAACGCTTTTTTTATGATGAATACAACCTGCATCCGGGTCTATGCCGATGGAGACTATCTCCAACAGTGCCAAGGCCGACTGGCAGACGTGGATTCCTCTTTGCAAATAATGGCCACCGTATTGGCCCTGACCGGCAACGAGGTAAGGCTCCGAATCCTTTACCTGTTGGCCACCGAGCAGCAGCTCTGCGTGTGCGACATTGCCGACATATTGCGCATGACGGTATCGGCTGTTTCACAACACCTGCGCAAGCTCAAGGACGGGGACGTGCTGCAAGCCCGGAAAGTAGGTCAGACGGTTTTTTACGCACTGAGTCCTACCCACGCCCCAGTAGTGCAGCCGCTGCTGGCGGGACTTATTGCCTCATCGACTTCTGCTCCGACTTTATGAGCAAGACCAACCAATCCTTACTGGGCACTGGCCTTCTCGCGGCCTTGGCAGCCTCTCTGTGCTGCATCACTCCCTTGCTGGCCGTAGTCGGCGGCTTGGGTGCCTCGGCCGCATCCTTTTCTTGGCTCGCTCCCTTTCGCCCATTTCTGGTGGCGTTGACGGTCGGTGTATTAGCCTTTGCGTGGTATCAGGCGCTGAAGCCAGCTGGTATAGAGGATGATTGCGGCTGCGCGGTCAGCTCCCAAAAGCCGGTTCTGCAGTCTAAAGCCTTTCTGGGCTTCGTCACGGTGCTGGCTACGGTTCTGCTAGCTTTCCCCTACTACGGAACCTACCTGCAGCCCCAAGCAGCCGTGGCTCCTACTTCTCCAGCCTCAACGGCAGAATCGCCGGTATGGCAAACTGCATCTTACCGAATTAAAGGTATGACCTGCGAAGCCTGTGCCCGGCACGTGGAACAGGCCGTGCAACGATTACCAGGAGTTCAGTCCGTCACGGTATCCTATGACCAAGCCACTGCCTTGGTGCGGTTTGACGCAACCAAAAGCCCGGTCGCGCAGGTACAGCAGGCCATCAATGGCACCGGCTACCATATCGTACCCAGCCGCTAATCTTTCGATTTACCAATGAAACCCCTCCAGCTAACATCCACGCTTACCTGCCCGGTTTGCGCCCATCAGCAGTCTGAGCAGATGCCCACTGATGCTTGTCAGTATTTCTACGAGTGTCCCAGTTGTCACACCATTCTCAAGCCGCTGGCCGGTCACTGCTGCGTATACTGCTCCTACGGCACGGTGCCCTGCCCGCCCATGCAGCAACCAGGCACTAGTAGCTGCTGCGGCTAGTCCTAGCTTGCACTACTGCTCGGCCTTTTCCTTAATCAGGTGGCGCAGTGCCGGGTCCTGCTTGATGCGGGTCAGCTCGCGGGCGCACAGCTCTTTCACGTCCGTTTTCACCCGGTTGAAGTTGGCCTTAATCATCTCCTCGGCTTCGTCCTTGCCCGTAGCCGGATTGATGAAGCTGGTAATATCAGGAATGGGCTGGTAGCCGCTGGCCTCTGCCGCCACCGCCTTCACATCTACCTGGATGCGGGCATGAAACACCTTCTGCTCGATTTCTTCGCCGAAGTTATCGGCCACGGCTCCCACGAAGTTGCCCTGGGTGAGGTTGGCAATCGTGCTGGCCGGAATCATACTGTCCATCTGCGTGGAAAGGCTGGTGCTCGTCTCGCGCATGTTGATGCTCAGGCTCTGGCGCCGCTGCAGAATCTTGCCGAACCGCTCGCTCAGCCACTTCCCGCTGTTGCCCGACACCTGCCCGCTGAACACGTTACCCACCGTGTTCTTGATGACCTCGGCCTCCTTCTGCCCGTAGTCGCGCTCCAGCTGCGAGAAGTCCTGGAAGCCCAGGCAGGTGCTCACCTTGTTGCTACGGGCCGTGGCAATGAGGTTATCAAGGCCCTTGAAGTAAATGGTGGGCAGCTCGTCAATGATAAGCGACGACTTACGCTTGCCCTTCTGGTTGACCAGCTTCACCAGCCGGGCGTTGTAGAGGCCCAGCGCGGCCCCGTAAATAGCCTGGCGCTCGGGGTTGTTGCCCACACATAACACCTTGGGCTCCTCGTTACTGTTAATGTCGAGCGTAAAGTCGTTGCCCGACATCACCCAGTAGAGTTGCGGTGAAGCCAGCCGGCTCAGCGGAATCCGGGCCGAGGCAATTTGCCCTTCCAGCTGCTCAATGGCGTCCTTCTGAAAGGCCGACACGAAAGGCTTTACCAGGTTCTCAATCTCCGGGTACGAGGCCAGTACCGGGAAAATCTCCTCGTAGTCGCGGCTCAAAAACTCGATGACGTGGGGGAAGGTGCAGTACTTACCCTTCTCAAACAGCTTCAGAAACCAGATGATGGCCGCCACGAAGTTGATGGGCGACTCCACGAAAAAGTCTCCCTGCTTCTGAATCCAGCTCTTGTTCAGGTTCAGCATGATGGTCGACGCGCTTTCGTAGGCATCCACGATGTCGGTCATCAGCTCGGGTAGCAGTGGGTTGCAGCGGTGGCTCTTACGGGGGTTGTCGAAGTTGATGACGTAGAAGCCCACCGGCCGGTCAAACTTATCCTGGTGGCGCAGCAGCGTGTTGTAGCAGATGCGGCTCAGGTCATCAAACTTGTAGTCGTAGATGTACATGCAGAAGCCCTTCTGGAGGTGCTGGCGGATAAACTCGTTGATGATGGCGAAGCTCTTACCCGAGCCGGGCGTCCCCAACACCATCGTGGCCCGGAACGGATTCACCACGTTCAGCCAGCCGCGGTGCTTCTTGCCGCGCAGCCAGTACTCGGTGCGCAGGTTCACCGAGTACTCGTTTTCCATCAGCCGCTCCTCCTGCGGGAAGCTCTCGTTTTCCTTGTTAAAAATGTCCTTGAGCAAGTCGTTGTTGAACAGCCGGCTCAGCCACGCCCCGGCGCTCAGCAGCAGCAGAAAGCCAGCCGTCAACAGCCCGGCGTAGAGTACCGTCGTCGACCCGGCTCCCAGCGTCAGTCCGCGCACCGCATCCGCCCCGAAGAGCAGCACCAGTCCCAGCGCGGCGGAACCCGCCACCGTCCGGCCCTTGAGCTCTTGGTTAGCGCGCCCCCGCGTGCCCAGGCAGCTGAGCAGCAGGAATACTACGGCCAGGATCTTGCTGACCCAGCTGGACTTGAACAGAAAAGTATTTCGCGTGAAGCTCTCCAGCAGGTGCTCCACCACGCCGGTCGTCCAGCCCAGAGAGCGGAAGTAGCCGAAGCAGTAATAGTAGATGTTTACGGCCAGCAGCCCAATGGCAAACAAGCGCATAAACTCCATGATTTTCCGTAACCCCTTTTCGTCTTCCATCGCTTGAACCGCTTGGTGAATCAAGCAACTTATCTCCCCGCCTTACCTCCAGCGCGGATTACTTGACGAGCGGTTCAAAGTCAGCGGTGAGGTGCACGCTCAGCACACGAAAGGCGGCCGCGCCCCTGCCCTGCACCTACTGCCTGCGCCCCTTCCGATGGGTCTGCTTCGGCCGTTCGGGCGGCGCCGGCTGAGGCACTATGGTTGATACCTCGGGGCGGGCCTTCCGCTCAACTTCCGGCTCCATGGCCGGTCTCACGGGTGCCGCCAGCGCCTCCCGCAGTTGCGCACCTTTGTAGCCTACTTCCTGGCCCCGGAAGGCTACCCCTCCCGTCTCAAAGCTGACACCGCGCAGTACCCCGCCCTTGTCGTGGGTGTAGCGAATTTCGATGGCTAATTTTTGCAATTGCAACGCCAGCCACTGTTCCCCTCCCTGTCCGACTGGCGCAGCACTTGCGCCAGCGCCTGACTCACCCGCTGCCGCGCCGCCTCCTTGGTTGGGTCCAGCGCCTTCAAACTACGCCGCCTTTCGGGCAGCGGGTCCATGCCCAGCTCCTGGCTTATCTGCCGCGTGACGGCCGGCTGCCGGTAGAAATTATTATCTGTTCGCAAAGCCGGGCCGCCGTCAATCGGTACCCGATTTAGGTAGATGTGCACGTGGGCGTGCTGCTTGTCCCGGTGCTCATACACGACCACCTGGTGCCGGTCAATCGGTGCTCCCATCAACTCACAATAGCGTTTGACTGCCGCCACCTTTTGCGCCTGGCTCACGGCCTCCCCGGCCTTCCACGAAAGCACCGTATGCCACACGGGCTTCTGCACGCGCTTGCTCCGGGCCGCCACGGCCTGCATGTCCTGCGCCATCTCTTTCGGGCTTCCCGGAATCACATTGGATACCACCAAAAGTGGCGCTTCCCCCGGCTCCTTACCCCTCCCCTGCCGCTGTCCAGCCCCGTAAGTTAGCGCGCCCTCAAAGTCGCTACCTGTGATGGTTTTCGCAATCATACTAAATATCCCTGATAATTTTAAGCACCTCTAACAGCTGCGCCTCATGGTTGCTAAACGACTTACCAGCCTGTGCCAGGCGCGCAATCTGATTAAGGTTAGTACCAATGCCAACCAGCTGCCGCCGTAACTCCGGCGGCACACTTTCTTTTATCTCTGCTCCGCGTCCAACGTCGCGCAAATACGCTGACACCTTCTTGTAACCAGCTGCCGCCGCTTTCTCCTGCAACTCCTTCTTTTCATCAGGGCTTACGCGCACATCAATGCGCAAAGTGCGCGCAGCCTCGGCAGTCGTTTCGTCTGGCTTCTCTAGTTCCATGGGCTATTTACGGCGCTTCGTGAGGAATGGCTACTAAACAGAGGTGGTAGCCATGTACGCAAATCTAAGCAGCTAAAGTTAGCAAGCCAAGCCATGTGAGCTTGCGAACATGGCGGTGTCATTGAATCGGGCAAACGAAGTTTGTCCGGACAATGACATGGCTTGCTTACCGATAGAACGAGGACGTTGGACGGGGTTAGGACTAGGAGTACTATGCTTCTACGCATCCTTGCTTCTGTGCTTCAATGAAGCATCGAGAAAGTAGTTATAGTTGGTTAGATCGGATTATAGCAGGCACCTACTATTAGTAGTAATCACTTTAAATTTTGCTTCGATACTTCATTGCTTCAATGCTTCATCGCATCACATTTACAAGAAGTGTGAGTAATAGGACAACCAGTTGGATTTTGCTTCTGCGCTTCTATGCTTCATTGCTTCGATAAAACAAAAGAAAACCTACAATTATGCTTCAACGCTTCATTGTATCACTGCTTCTATCAATCACTGATAATTTGCTTCATTGAAGCATTACATCAATGATACGATGATAAGTTGCTTCGCCACTTCTAAGATTCACCGACACAGTGTATCTTTGATACATTGCTTCTTTGCTACAACGAATCACAAAATATTTGAAGCATTGAAACAATGCATTGTTGCTTCAATGCTTCACTGATGCTACGACACATAGAAGCACTGACACGCAATCAAAACTCACACCGACTCAACAACAACTCGCCTCTTATGAAGAACACTCGGGTAATAGCCTTTGCCACTCAAAAGGGTGGGGCGGGCAAATCCACCATCGGCACGCACGTCGCCTCGGCGCTCTGCTACCTCTATGGCTACAAGGTAGCGATGCTCGACTGTGACTATCCGCAGAACACCCTGCACGCCTACCGCAACCATGAGCAGCAGCTGCTGCAATCCGATGTGGCTTTTCAGGAGCGACTTATTAAGCAGGGGGTAACGCCGTACCCCATTGCTATTTCGAGCGTGGAAAAGGCCGTCGAAGCCATTGACACCCTGGCCGAGAAGGAGTTCGACTTTATTCTGGTGGATACGCCCGGCACGGTCAACGTCGTGGGTTTGAGCGAGCTGTTGGAGCGGGTAGACTATATCTTTCTGCCCATGGAGCCGGACATGGGCACCATTGCCTCCACGATGTCCTACATGCACATTCTGGGCAACTTCACCCGCCAGCAGCGGCCGGAATCCAACCTGGAGGGGTTTTACGCCTTCTGGAACAAGTTTCTCAAGGCCGAGAAGCGGACGGTCTACACCAAAACCGCCGAGCTGTTCCGCGAGAAGGGGTATCCGCTGCTCAACAGCCGGGTAGAGTCCCTGGTCAGCATCAAGGACAAGCGCTCCACGATGTTTCCCATGCCAGAAAAGGAGCTGGGCAAACTCGGCCTAGGCAGCCTGATTACCGAGATTCTGGAGCTGGTGCTCGGCAAGGGCACGGTTACCCC